>DASUPR010000534.1:0-10757 GCA_036281015.1 Pyrinomonadaceae bacterium | reverse complement strand
CATTGCTATTCCTAGTGATGGACCTCTCGACGCATCACGCGCCACACGATGAATCGCGCCAGCAGCAGCGACATCAGCGGTTCGAGATCTCTTGCGAAAATACTCATGCTGCGTTTCATGCGCTCCAAAATCCGTCTCATTTCCTCACCACGTTCCTTCCTTGCGGCCAAACCACCACACCAGCCCAAGCGTGGCCGTGTTCTGTTCTTTCTTCAGAATGCCGGGCTGTTCGGTGAGGAAGAATGGTTGATTCGAGAAGTCGCGCCGGTATTCGACGCGCCCGAGAAATCCGTTTGCAAACTTGTACTCGGCGGTCAGCGTGTGCTCTTTCAGCGCCTGGCTGACGCCGGTGAATAGACCGCCTGACGCACTCGCTTTTTCACTCAGATACTCAAGCCGCGCCGCCAGCGCGAACTTCGGCGTGACTTGATAACGTGCGTAACCCGCGCCGCCGAAAACTCTCGCCGGTGCGCCGTCGCGAAACACACGGCCCACCACGTAATCGCCTTGGACCGCGAGCGTTAACTTATCGTTGACGTTGAACGTGTGATACGTGTCGAAGATGTGCAGCCTGCCCGAAGGCGCCGGACGAATGACGTCGCGTTGTTCCTGGCCCACGTAGTAGTTGAACTGGCTCGTGATGCGCTTCGCCGGCGTAACAACGACCGCGAAATGATGCGACTTGAAACCGTTGAAGTCTTCAGACTGCTGCGTGCCGTTGACGAGGTTGTAAAAGACGGTGACCTTGTCGTTCAGCGGCAGCTTGCCGCGAAAACCGAAGTGGTAAAACGGCAGGAAGTTGAAGAAATAAGATCGCGAGTAGTTGAAGTTGTCTTTGGTGTAGTTCGTTTCGTAGCCGAGGCTGCTCGCAAACTTGCCGAAGTCGACTGTTAATCCCTGGCCCTTGGTCAGTTTCTTGCCGACGTCGAAAACGTAAGTGCCGTACCCTTGCCACAGATTGCGATAGATGTGCGGGCGCGGTTCGTTTGCGGCATTGCCCTGAACAGTCTCAGTCGCTTGCCCATACTGCAGGTCCAACCGCAGACCGTAGCGCTTTCCCTTTTCGAGATTGGGAGCATTCTCAACAACGATCGCGGCCTGGTTCAGACTGAAGCTGTTACTCGAACCATCGTACGCGCGCAGCAGATTGACGCCGCCGGCGGGACGATTGAAGTTGTAACCGTAGTACCCGTCGATCGTGACGTTGAACGTCGTGTCATCTAGAACACCCGAGCCTTCGCGAACAGGACCAGGCCTTGTTTGCGGATTTTCTATTTTGGGCGCGTCACCTGTGCTTGACGATGAGATCCCTCTCTCAAGGGCCTCCAACCTGCGCTCCAACCGCTCGATGCGGTCCAACAACACCCTCTCGCGCTCACTAACACTCTCCTGTGCCTGTGCGCCACCACCCATCGCACCCAACAAAAGCGTCACAATGATCGAGCGGCGTCGCAACCTGAACTTTGTCTTTCGCACAAAGACACACTACGCCCGCGCAAATAAAGACGGCGTAAGAAGGTCATAAAAAGTTTGTAAAGACGATTACGGGTTGAAGCGGTAGCCGATCCAGGGCTCGGTGAGGATGTAGCGTGGGGTGGTGGGGTCGGGTTCGAGTTTTTTGCGGAGGTTGCCGACGAAGACGCGCAGGTATTCGTTCTGTTCGACGTAGTTGCCGCCCCAGATAGCGGCGAGGAGGGTGCGGTGCGTCAGGACTTTGCCGGAGTGTTTGACGAAGTAGACCAGGAGATCGAATTCTTTTGGCGTCAGGTGGACCTCGCGCTCAGCAACGAGAACTTGTCGCGTTTCGAGATCGATGTGAAAGTCGCCCGCAGCTAAGACCGTCGATTCGGGTTCGGAACTCACGACCGTTGCGGCGCGGCGCAACGAGGCGCGGACGCGCGCGAGTAGTTCGTCGATGCCGAACGGTTTGGTGATGTAATCGTCGGCGCCGATATCGAGCGCTTCGACCTTCGTCTTCTCTTCACCCTTCGCCGACAACACGATGATGGGCACCGGCGAGATCGCGCGCACGCGCCGGCAGAGTTCGAGACCGTCCATCACCGGCATCGCGAGATCCGTGATCACGAGATCGGGATGCCAATCGGTGAAGGTCTCAAAACCGGATAGACCATCCGCGGCCGCACGCACGTCGTAACCACGCGCACTCAGCCCCGTACGCAGCACACGCGTCAGTTGCGGTTCGTCATCGACGACTAAAATGCGCGGTTTTTCGTTCATTATTCGCCTACTGGCAAGGTGAACACGACTCTTGCTCCGTGTCCATCAGTCGCGGATTCAATCCAGATTTTACCTTCGTGTGCTTCGACAATTCCCTTCGCGATCGCCAAGCCCATTCCCGTGCCGGATAGCTGGTGCGTGCTGACGTCGCCATCGCGTGTCGCGCGGAAGAACTTATCAAAAACACGCTCGCGCAACGCAGCCGGCACGCCCGGTCCCTGGTCTTCCACCGCCATCTCGATCATGCCATCCGACACGCCCGCAGTGATCTTGATCTTCGAGCCGCGCGGTGAATACTTCGCCGCATTGTCGATCAACGTGTAGACCACTTCGCTCACCGCACGCTCGTCAACGCGCACTGCCGGCAACTCTTTATCGATCTTCACTTCAACTTCATGCCCTTGCGTCAACGGCTGCGCGCGCGCGAGCGCGGTCGAAACGATCTCGTCGATCACGCCCCACTGCCGGCGCAGTTGCAACTCGCCCGCATCGATACGCGCCATATCGATCAGTCCGCTGATGAAACGATTCAGCCGGTCGCTCTCTTCGTCGATCACTTCCAGCATTTCCAGACGTGACTCTTTGTCGAGCGCAAACTCCGGCGCCCGTGCTTCGTCGATCAGCGTCGTGATCGACGCTTTGATCGACGTCAACGGCGTGCGCAGATCGTGTGTCACGGCATCGAGCAGCGCTGACTTTAATTTCTCGCTTTGTTTCAACGCTTCCGCCTGGCTGGCGCGTTCAAACGCCGCTTGCAGCTCTTTGTAAAGCCGCTCGATCTCGCGCTCACCGCGTTCGGCTTCCTCGGCGCGGCGCTTCTCGCGCGCCGAGAGTTGGCCCACGGCGAGTGCCGTCGTGAAGAATGCAAACAGCGCGATCCAGTTTTCAGGATGCGCGATGTGCAAGGTGTAAAACGGCGGCAGGAAGAAGAAGTTGAAACAGAGCACGGCGACCACAGAGGCAACGAGCGCCGGCCCGCTGCCCCAAAACAGTGCTACGAATAGAACGACGAGCAGATAAGCAAGGGCGGTCGTGGTCGAATTGATCTGCTCGCGAAACGGTACCAGTAGCGCGGTGACCGCTGCGGTCCCGAGGAACGCGCCTGCTAACGATCTAAACGAAGGGATTTTTAAAACCAACTTAAAAGCCAATCAACGGATGCCGACCAGCCCCTGCACCGACTGGATCAGCTTCTCCGAATCGTAGCCGACACCGTCCTTGAAAACGATCTCGACCTTCTCGATGTCCAGAATGTTTGCGGCCGGATTACCTTTCACTACCATCAAGTCAGCCTGCTTCCCGGGCGCGATGGAGCCGATGCGCGCATCTTCACCGAGAAACTTCGCGCCATTCAAACTCGCGATCTGAATCGCTTCGACCGGCGTGAAGCCCGCCTCAACCAACAACTCCACCTGACGATGATCGCCAAAACCCGCCACGATCCCACCATTGCCGGTAGGATCGAGTCCCGCAATCAACAACCCGCCCGCTTTCACAAACGCGCGCTCAAAATCCATCGCCTTCCGCAACAACGCCACAAAATCCCCCGTCGAAGACACACGCATCCGGTTTTGCAAATAACGAACACGCGCATCGGTCGACATCACATTCAGCATGCGCTGATTCAACAACGCACTCGCGGCGCCAATCCCACTCTGCGCCAACGGCGCCTGACCAGCTTCAAACACCGGCAACGTCGACGTGATCGCCACGTTCTTCTGCACCAGCGTGCGAATCGTCTCCTGCACCGCCGGACTGTTCAGATCCAACTGCCGCAGACTCGCACTCACACCCTGCGGACACTGGTCTGGTTTCTTATCCGCAACGAACTCTGAATCCGCAAACAACCCGTGCTCGAGATTGTCGATGCCAATCTCCGCCGCTTCGCGAAAACCAATCGAACAGAGATGCCCCGTCACCTTCAACCCGCGCTTGTGCGCTTCTTCAACCACCGCACGCAACTGATCGCGCGTGATATTCATGTACGCCTTGAACGAAGTCGCACCCGCGTCGGCCCAGTAGTTCACCATGCGGCGCGCATCGTCCGCATCCTTCAGCTCGTGCATCACGGGCGTGAACGATCCCTTGCCCTCGAGATAAGGCGCGGTGACGTGCATCTTTGGTCCAAGCACGCGGCCCGCATCGATCAAGCGCTTCAACTCGAGATCGGTGTAAGGCGCAACACTGCCGGTGGTCCGAATCGTCGTCACACCGAGCGCGAGATAGAGACGCGGAAAACTGCTGCCCATGTTCGAGTACATCGGCGGCGAACCACCCATCGGAAAGAACATGTGGTTGTGCATGCCGACGAGGCCCGGTAGAACGGTGTAACCCTTGAGGTCGAGCGTGCGCGCGTCCGCGGGATACGTGGTGCTCGCGGTTGGACCAATGCTTTGAATCTTGCCGCCGGAGATCAGTATCGTTTGATCTTCGCGCGGCGCTGCGCCCGTACCGTCAATCACGCGCACGTTTGTCAACGCAATCAACGGCGCTTCGACGCGAATGAATTGTTGGCGATCTGATGGTTGGGCCAGTGCGGAAACAGCCCACAGGAACAGGCAAAGGGGGACTAGTTTGATTTTCATGCGGGGGATTTTACGTCAAAGTGCTTGCTGCGCGCGCTGTCTCGGCATTTTTTGTAGCAGACTGGCCAGCGCCTGGATGTCGAAAGGCTTGGTGAGGTGCGCGCAGAAGCCCTCCGCATGCGCGCGTTGCACGTCTTCCGGCCGGCCAAAACCCGTCAGCGCGATCGCCGGCAGATCGTGATAACCCGGCTGAGCACGCAGCCGTCCCAGGAACTCAAAACCATCCATGCCGGGCATCGAAATGTCCGACAGAACGACGTCAAACTGCTTTTCGCGAGCAACCCGCAGCGCTTCAAAACCACTGGTTACGGCAGTCACGTTTGCGCCGCCCATCTCCAACAGGTGACGCACCATCTCGGTCGTGTCTTCCGAGTCGTCGACGACGAGGACGTACATGCCTTCGAGCGAGTCGATCGTGAGATCGAGCGCGTGCTTCGAGTCGGATTTATTTTCACCGGTACGCGGCAATCGGATCGTAAAACTCGCCCCCTTGCCGGTGCCGCCCGAGTGCGCGGTGACCGAGCCGCCGTGCAACTCAACCAGTTGCTGGACCACCGCGAGACCGATACCCATGCCTGATTGCGAACGGTTCGCGGCCGAGTCTGCCTGACGAAAGATCTCAAAGATGTGCGGCAGGAATGAGGAGTCGATTCCCTGCCCGTTGTCTTCGACCGTTAAAACGATATGGTCCGTTTCGAGCTCAAGCTTCACGGCGATGCGGCCGTCGGGCGGCGTGAACTTCACGGCGTTGTTCAGCAGGTTCCAGATCACCTGCTCCAACCTGACCGGATCGGCTTTGACAAAAACCGCCTCGTCCGGAGTCTCAACATCGATCGAGATGTTCTTATCGCCAGCTTCGATGCGCACGGTTTCGATCGCATTGTGAATTGAAACCACCGGCGACACAGTCTCGCGGTTCAACTCGAGCTTGCCGCTGCGCAACCGTGAAAGATCCAGCAGGTCACGAATGAGTTTCGACTGCGCCACCGCGTTTCGCTTCACTGCATCGGCCATGCGGCGCAACGGAGCGGCGCCGCGGATCTCGTCGCTACGCAACAACAACTCTGCGTAACCCAAGATCACGTTAAGCGGGTTGCGCAACTCGTGCGACATGATCGCCAGAAACTCGTCTTTCAAGCGGTTCGCTTCTTCGGCCGTGTGGCGTAATTCGTGCTCGCGCGCCAGTAACTCTTCCCGTTCCTGTTCTACTCGCTTGCGTTCGAGATAATCCGCGGCCTGCCGCGCCAGCAGGTCCATCAAACGCATTTCCTGTTCAGTCGGACGGCGAGTGGTGGCGAAGTGTGTGGAGATCACGCCGAGTACATTACCCGCACTGCTCACCAGCGGAGTCAATTGCACCGCGCGCACGCCTGCTCTATTCAATGCCTTAAACAACGGAGTGCCAACGAAAAGCGCGCTCTGCCGCACGTCCTCCACGATCACGCGTTGCCGCGTTTCGACGGCGACCCTGCAAGCCGAAGAGTTATGGCCATTGGGGCAGAACTCCAGGAACGACGGATCGAACCCGGACTCATTCGTCAGGCTAAGCGCGCCGGACACGGGATCGACCAACTGGATGTTGCCTTTGTCTGCGCCGCTGATCTCAATCGCGACTTTGAGGACCTCATCCAAACAACGTTCGCGATTGTTTCCGTCCTGCGCACAGCGGGCGCCGATCTCGTTCAACTGCCGCATCGCTTTCAGGTCGGCAGCACTGTGTTCGAGGATTCTAAAAAGGCGGCGTTCACTATCGCGCAGTTCCTTGGTGCGAACGGCCACCTGCTCTTCGAGCCCGTGCTTGGCTTTGCGCAGTTCTTCTTCCAGCTCTTTTTGGGCGGTGAGATCGGTGACGACAATACTGATCGTGTTGGTTTGCGGCTGTAGCTTGGCGAATGAGATCAGGGCCGGCACTTCTCTTCCGGTCTGGTGTTTGAGCACATAATCGCGGCGAACTCCCTGGAAACGTGCTTCACGTAAGTCGTGGTCAAACTGTTCGCGCATCTCCGGCGCCAGGTAACTACCGAATTGAGTGCCGGTGACGTTCGTTCCATTCAGACCGAGCATACCCGCGAAGTTTCGATTGCTGTAGAGGATGATCGAGTCGGGAGAAACGCTCACAGCGCCCTGGTTCATCTCGTCGATCATCAACCGGTAAGGATAGTCAGCCGTCGTGAGCGTATAAACTACTTCACCTTCCGGGCTATCGATTACCAGCGCATCCACTTCGCCATTTCGAATCGCGCGCAACGTATCTTCGGCTTCTTCGAGCCGCTGGCGCAGTTCGACTATCTCTTGATCTTCAACTCGGTTTGCCGCTTTTTCCACCATGCTCATCTACGGATATCCAATCCGATTAATAGTTTTTGCGTGTTCGACAAGTCTCCGACGAACCGGCGAAGCGGCGCCGGCAGTCGTTTAATTAAAGTCGGCGCAGCGATGATCTGTGCATCGCGCGCCGCATCCGGGTTCTTATAGATGTCTATGACTTGCAGGTCATAGGCACCGGGCAAATACTCATCGCAAAGTCGCTTCAGGTTCGAAATCGCCCTCAGCGACCGCGGTGTCGAGCCCGTGACATACAATCGCAAAATGTATTCCGCACGCCGTCCACGCCCAACATTGAGGGCTTCTTCAAAGTTTTCAGTGGCGTTACGCGGTTTATTCTTCAGTTTGCCATTGCCGATACCGTTTGATTTTCGAATACCCGTGTCAGCCATCAATACTCCTGACGTGGCTGAATATCGAGTCCAACCAGAACGCGTTCAGTGTTCGAAAGATCCCCGATGATCTTCCGGATTGGCTGCGGCAGCTTGCGCACTAATGTCGGGACAGCCAGAATTTGGTCTCCGCGGGCCAGCGTCGGGTTCTCCATCAGATCGATAACTTCGATGTGATACTGGCCCTTCAGATACTCTTCGCAAATGTTCTTCAGGTTCTGAAAGGCAGTTATAGATCGAGGTGTTTGTCCGGCAACGTAAAGCCGCAGGTTCCAGCGGCTGAGACTGCCGGAGTCAGATTGCTTAACGTGTCCGTTTTTTGCTGCTCGCGATCGTTTTATGGGGGTTGAGGTCATCTGGTAGCAGCTCCTTTCCGTTGTTTTCTTGCTCCGTTTTCTTCAACGTTTACGTTGACGTCGGCGTGACGCAACCGGGCCATTTCAATGCGTTGCGTAGCCTCCGTGCTTTCGCGCTGTTGATCTTCTTCGAGCTCTTTGACAAGCGCATCGCGTTCCGCTTCGAACTGGTTCCGCAGCGCGACCAACTGCGCTTCGTACGACGCCTGCGTGCGCTGCAACTCCCGCTGTTTACGTTGGCGTGCGGCCTCGCGATCGCGCGTCGCGGAACTTTCGCGCGCGGTTTGGGCGGCGCGTGCCGAACCCATCAATACGCCCTCGGAACCCACGTAAGCATCGATCAGTTCAATACCGCGATCGGTCAGCAGAAATTCGCGCACCTGGTTTGAATGCGCGATGCCGCGCGCTTTGAGAATGTAAAGCCCGCGATTGCGCTCGCCGTTCGACTCGATGTTTTTCACCAGGATCCACGCATCCATCAGTGACGACACGCCGACCTCTGAGTCTTCGATTTCCAGTGAGCTGCCAGTCAAACTCGTAAACATCGCAGTGATTTCACGTTTCTTCAGGAAGTCAATCAGTCGTGTGAGCATCGCTTTCGTGTCCGCTTCATCAGCCACCGCGAGGAAGTTTGTAATAGGATCGACCACTACAATGCTCGGTTCGTATTCGCTAATCGTCTTATGAGTCAAAGCCAGGTGTACTTCCAAACCGAAGTTTGAGGGCCGCGCGGCCTTAAACTTCAGCAGGCCTTGCTTTACATACTGCTCGAGATTGATTCCGATCGACCGCATGTTGCGAATGATCTGATCCTGCGACTCTTCGAACGCAAAGATGAGCGCGCGCTCGCCGCGTCTGCAGGCAGCGTCGACAAAGTGCGCCGCGATCGTGCTTTTTCCGGTGCCGGCGGTTCCGGAGATGAGTATCGAGCTGCCGCGATAAAACCCCTTGCCGCCGAGCATGTTGTCGAGCCGCTCAATGCCGGTGGAAATTCGCTGTGTCGGGGCTTTGTGATTCAGCGCGAGCGAAGTGATCGGCAAGACGGAAAAACCGTTCTCGTCGATCAGGAATGGGTACTCATTCGTACCGTGCGACGTGCCGCGATATTTGATAATGCGCAGCCGCCGCGTTGAGATCTGGTTCCGCACGCGATGGTCCAGAAGAATGACGCAGTCGGCGACGTACTCTTCGAGACCGTAACGCGTCAGTGTTCCTTCGCCGCGTTCGCAAGTGATAACGGCAGTGACGCCCTTTTCTTTCAGCCAACGGAACAAACGGCGCAGTTCGGCGCGGATGATTGCTTCGTTTGGCAACGCGGAGAAGAGTGCTTCGAGGGTGTCGAGCACGACGCGTTTGGCGCCGAGTTGATCGATTGCGTGTCCGAGCCGGAGAAAAAGTCCCTCGAGATCGTATTCGCCTGTTTCTTCGATCTCGGAGCGTTCGATGAACACGTAATCGAGAATGAGTTTGTTGTCGGCGATCAGCTGTTTGACATTGAAGCCGAGTGAAGCGACATTGGTAGCGAGTTCGTCATTCGTCTCCTCAAACGACATGAAGACGCCGGGTTCGTTATCGGCCATGGCGCCACGGACGAGAAACTCCATTGCGAAAAGAGTTTTGCCTGCGCCGGCGCTGCCGCAGACGAGGGTCGGACGTCCGGCGGGCAGTCCGCCGCCGGTAATTTCGTCGAAGCCGGGGATGCCGGTTCGTTCTTTTTGTAGACCGACGACAGCGTTGTTCGTTCGGTTACGACGGTTAGTCTTGCTCACACTAAGCAGGCACCTCCTGACACTAATGCCAGATAGCTAATTTTTAAGGGGAATTTGGCTCAACGAGGGGGTTGCCGCATGTTTATAACACAACTTGGCTTGTGGCGGGTACACCCAATGTTGACCGGATTTACAAGGTTAACAGGACTAAATCCTGTCAATCTGCAATCGTGTCTAAGTTTGTGCTGGAGGGCGACACTCTAATGCTATGCTTTGAGCCATTCCCGAGATGAGAAACAGCGGAAGACTACAAGCAAGTCTCGCGTTGGCGTGCGTGTTGTTCGTGTGTGCGAGTGTCCAGGCCCAGGAGCGCGTGATCTCGGGTGTGGTCTCCGATTCAACTGGCGCGAAGATCGCGCAAGCCGAAGTGGAGTTTGAATTCGGCGGCCGGATTGTACGAACGCGTACCGATGAGAGTGGGAAGTTCACGTTGATAAGCGCGCCTGAGAGTGGAACGTTGACCGTGCAGTCGGCGGGATTCAACACGGCGCGAATGGAGCTCGATGCGCAACCGTGTAACGACCTACAGATTTGGCTCGAGCCGGCGAGTTTGATGGAACGCATCGTGGTGACTGCGGGTGACGAACGCATTCCAGTCACGCCTGCCAGCCAGTACGGAATCGGGCGCCGCGAGATTGCGGTATCGGGTGCGCTTACTGTCGACGACGTCTTGCGCCAGGCCCCAGGGTTTACGTTGTTCAGACGTTCGGGAAGTTTGACTGCGAATCCGACCACGCAAGGTGTTTCGCTGCGAGGCGTTGGAGCCAATGGCGCGAGTCGCGCGCTCGTTATGTACGACGGTGTGCCGTTGAATAGTCCGTTTGGTGGTTGGGTTTATTGGAACCGCGTGCCGCGTGTCGGGATTGAGAGTGTCGAGATCTTCAATGGTGCGGCGTCTGATCTGTACGGCAGCGGTGCGCTCGGCGGCGTCATCAATATCCTGACGCGCACGGTGCCGGCGACGTATCTCGATTTCGAAGCTTCTGGTGGAAACAAATCCACGGCCACTGCATCAATGAGCGCCGGAAAATCGTGGCGCAGTTTCGGCGTGGGATTGGCACTGCAGGCGTTGCGCACCGATGGATACGTGCT
>DASUPR010000533.1:0-2994 GCA_036281015.1 Pyrinomonadaceae bacterium | reverse complement strand
CTCCTTGCCGTCGTCGCTGAGACGCGCAGTGGCTTTCGCGGCCATCGCGTCAGAACCGGAACCGGCTTCGGTCAATGCGTAAGCAGTGATCAACTCGCCCGCGGCAATCTTTGGCAAATACTTTTGTTTCGCGGCGTCAGTTGCGAAGTAGACGATCGGCAACAGGCCGATGCCGCTTTCGGCGCCGAGCGTAGTTGCAAACGAAGCGGAGCGGCCGATGTTTTCGCCAATCAGCGCGCCGCTGGTTTGATCGAGGCCGAGACCGCCGAACTCTTCGGGAATGTTCGCACCGATCAATCCGAGGTCAGCCGCTTGACGGACCAGTTCACGTGCGAGGTCCCAGTCGTGCTGTTCGAGTTTGTCGAGGTGTGGCGTGACTTCGTTGTCGACAAACTGCCGCGTGGTGTCGGCGATCATGCGATGTTCTTCGGTGAAATCCTCCGGAGTAAAGATCTCTTCCGGAGTGCGCTCTTCGATCAGGAAGGAACCGCCTTTGATGATCTTCTTCTGTTCCGCTACGGCTGACATTTGGTTTTTATCCTTTCTCCTGCCTTCGTCGCCCTTATAACCTTTCGAGAATTCCAGCGGCGCCCATTCCGCCGCCGACACACATCGTGACCATTCCGTATCGCCCGTTGCGGCGCTCCAACTCGCGCAGGATGCTGGCCGTGAGCTTTGCTCCAGTGCAGCCCAGCGGATGGCCCAACGCAATTGCGCCCCCGTTGACGTTAACCTTTTCCGGATCGAGTCCCAACGTTTTGATCACCGCCAGCGACTGCGCGGCAAACGCCTCGTTCAACTCGATCAGATCGATATCCGCGAGCGTCAACCCCGCCAATTTCAAAACTTTCGGTATCGCAAACACCGGCCCAATGCCCATCTCTTCCGGCGGACAACCAGCCGTCGCATACGCAATGAATCGCGCCAACGGTTTCGCGCCCAATTCACGCGCACGCGAATCAGACATCACCACCGCGGCCGCCGCGCCGTCAGACATCTGCGACGCATTGCCCGCAGTGATCGTGCCCTTCACGTGAAAAGCCGGCTTCAACTTGGCCAGGCCTTCCGCCGACGTATCGCGCCGCACGCCTTCGTCTTTATCAAACACAACCTCGCGGCGTTGCTTCTTGCCCTGTTCGTCCAACTCTTCAAGCACGACGTGCAACGGCACCGTTTCGTCCTTGAACTTGTCGGCATCGAGCGCCGCAGCAGCGCGCGTGTGCGAACGCAGCGCAAACTCGTCCTGCTCGTCGCGCGTCACTTCATACTTGCGCGCAACGTTTTCGGTGGCGAGTCCCATGCTCAAGTAGAAATCGGGGTAGTGATCGACGAGGTACGGATTGGGCCGGATGATGTGTCCACCCATCGGAATCATCGACATCGTTTCCAAACCGCCGGCGACGATGACTTCCGCCGCGCCGGTTTTGATTCGATCGGCAGCCATCGCAATCGACTGCAAACCCGACGAACAGAACCGGTTGATCGTCATCGCGCTTGTTTCGACCGGAAGGCCCGCGCGAACGGCAGCCGAGCGCGCGACGTTCATTCCCTGCTCCGCTTCCGGCATCGCGCAACCCATGATCACGTCTTCGATCTCGGAAGTTTCCAGACCGGGCACACGGCCGACCGCGTCCTTAATTACAGCGGCGCCCATCTCGTCAGGCCGCGTCGTTCTCAACGTGCCTTTCGGAGCTTTGCCCACTGCGGTGCGAACTGCTGATACGATTACTGCGTCTCTCATTTTTGATCCGTCTTTTCTTTGTTCTTAAATCCCTTCCCCACCGGCCTCACCCACGCGACCCGCTAGTTTCTCAGCGGCTTCCCCGTCTTCAACATGTGCGCAATCCGTTCCTGCGTCTTGCGCGTGCTGACCAGCTTCAAAAACGCCTCGCGCTCGAGATCCAAGAGGTACTGCTCAGAAACAAGCGTCGGGTGATTCAAGTCTCCACCGGTCAAAATACGCGCGAGCTGCGTTCCAATCTCCGCGTCGTGATCCGAAATGTACCCGGCGCGCTTCATCTGATGAATCCCGAGTTTCAACGTCGCGAGCGCCGGCTCGCCCAACGCGAGAATATCCGTTCTTTGCTGCGGCTGAACATAGCCACTGGCCGCAAGCGCCAACACTTCTTTCTTCGCGTCAGCAATCAAGCGATCCGCGTTCATCGAAATCGTGTCGTCAGCCGAAAGGAACCCGAGCGCTCTCGCCTCTTCCGCCGAAGTCGCAACCTTCGCGAGCGCAATCGTTTCAAAAGCGCGCTTCACAAACGGAAACGGATCGGCATCGCTCGTGCCTTTCGGAATCAAATCCAACGTGCGTAACAGCAATTCCTTCGTACCACCACCTGCCGGAATAATTCCCACGCCGACTTCAACCAACCCGATGTACGTCTCGGCTGAAGCGCGCACGCGATCGGCGTGCAACACCATTTCACAACCACCACCAAACACCATTTGGAACGGCGCAACCACGATCGGCTTCGGCGAGTAACGCAAACTCATCGTCGACTGCTGAAAAACTCGCGCCATCATGTCGAGCTCTTCCCAGTTCTCTTCCTGCGCTTCCATCAACATCAGCATGATGTTGGCGCCCACGCAGAAGTTTGGTCCCTGGTTGCCGACGACGAGCCCGACGAAGTTCTTGTCGACCTCGCCGAGCGCGAACTTCAGCATCTGCAGCGTGTCGCCGCCGATGGCGTTCATCTTCGAATGAAACTCGAGACACGCAACGCCGTCGCCGATATCTATTAAGGACGCGCCGGCGTTCTTCTTGATTACGCCCGTCCGATCTTTGATCGACTTCAGAATCAGCACGCCCGGCGGATCGGCGAGTGGGACGTACTTGCCCTGGTTGAAATCGAAGTATGACTGCTGGCCGTTCTCGTTTTTGTAAAACGAGGTCGCGCCTTCCGCGAGCATCGCTTCGACGTTGGACGGAACCGCGTTCCCTTCTTCTTTCATCCGTGCGACTGACTTCTCGACGCCGATCGCATCCCA
>DASUPR010000532.1:0-3893 GCA_036281015.1 Pyrinomonadaceae bacterium | reverse complement strand
CAGGGGAAAAGAGCAATCGTTGGTCTAACGACCGGCAACCAGACTGTCGCCGACGGAAGCCCGTCAACAGAGAGATAGTAAGGAGCATCCCGACATGGCCAAGCGCACGCAACACACAATCGGTCTCGACATTGGGACCAGCAAGGTGACGTGTATTGCGGGCGAACCCGGTGAAGGCGGATTACTCGAGATCGTCGGCATCGGTGAAGCGGATGCCCGCGGTTTGCGCAAGGGAGTCATCGTGAATCCCGATGCGGCGGTTGACGCGATCAAGAAAGCAGTCGAAGAAGCAGAACGGATGAGTGGTTTGGAAGCAGAAGAAGTGACGATCAATCTGGCGGGTTCACACATACTTGGCTTCAACGGCCAGGCGATAGTCGCTGTGTCTGGCCGCGATCGCGAGATCGTCGCGGAAGATGTGCGGCGGGCGATCGACTCTGCGTGTGCGATTCAACTTCCCGCCGGCCGCGAGATCGTCGATCGACTGCCGCAGGAATTCATCGTCGACGATCAGGACGGCATCAACGATCCCGTCGGAATGATTGGCGCGCGTCTCGCTGTGAAGGTCCACATCGTCACGAGTCCAGTGACTGCGCGGCAGAACGCAATCAACGCCGTCAACCGCGCCGGGCTGGTCGTCGCAGACATGGTTCTGGAGCAATTGGCCGCTGCGGAAGCGTCGCTAACTGAAGATGACAAAGAGTTTGGCGCCGCGCTCGTGGACGTCGGCGCCGAAACAACCGGGCTCATTATTTACCAGCGAGGCGCAGTGCAGCACACGGCGGTGTTCCCACTCGGCGGCTCGCATTTCACCAACGACATCGCGTTCGGTCTGCGCACGCCGATTCCCGAAGCCGAGAAAATCAAACGCACAGTCGGTTGCGCGTGCAGCAGTTCGCTGAGTGAGATGGAACGAGGCGAACTGGTCGACGTGCCTTCGGTCGGCGGACGTCCACCACGCCAACTCTCGCGACAGATTCTTTGCGACATCCTTCAGCCGCGCGCTGAAGAAGTGTTGATGCACGTCGCCGATGAGATCAAAGACGCGGGTTGGGAACGACAACTCTCGAGTGGCGTCGTACTCACTGGTGGTGGTGCGTTACTCAACGGCATGACTGAGATTGCCGAACAGGTGTTTGATGCACCGGTACGGCTTGGATATCCCGAACGAGATCGCTTTGGCGGGTTGATTGAAGACATTCAAAGTCCTGCCTGGGCCGCGGCTGCCGGTCTTGCGTTACTCGCCTATCGCACTCAAGCAGCAGAGATTCGCACCGGCGTTAGTCGTCGCGGATCTACAGGCAAACTGACGCACTTCGTGTCACGTTTTAAAAATCGTTTCGGTAGTATTTTCTGACAAGTTGTTGTATGCTTGCGCCCCGGTTGCACAAGATATTGTCCGCAATATATCGATGCCGATGGCGCCAGCAGCCCAACATAAAAGGAAGCGGCCTTGGAAGCCATCCCGTTTTGGGAGAGAGGAACTAACTATGACACCGGACACTCGTCAACCCGGAACCGGCATTAATATCTTCATTGATGACGATCCGCCACTCACCGGAGCGCGGATAAAAGTGATCGGCATCGGCGGTGGCGGCAGCAACGCCGTCAATCGCATGATCGAAGCGGGCATCGAAGGCATCGAGTTTCTCGTCGCCAACACAGATCTCCAGGCGCTGAAGCGTTCGCGCGCGCCAATCAAGATTCAACTCGGCAGCAGGTTAACTAAAGGCCTCGGCGCGGGCGCTGATCCCGGCGTTGGCCGCGAAGCTGCGCTTGAAGACACTGACAAGATCATCGAAGTGCTCGAAGGTGCTGACATGGTTTTCGTGACGACCGGTCTCGGTGGTGGAACGGGCACCGGTGCAGCGCCGATCGTCGCGTCACTCGCAACTGAGCTCGACGCGTTGACTGTCGCTGTCGTGACGAAGCCGTTTCAGTTCGAAGGACGCCGTCGGATGCAGCAAGCCGATCAGGGACTGCGCGAGTTGCGCGAGTGCGTCGACACCGTGATCACGATTCCCAACGAGCGGCTGTTGCACACGGTCGATCGTGGAGTTTCACTCTCGGATTCGTTTCGAGTTGCTGACGACGTGTTGCGCCAGGCAGTGCAGGGCATCAGCGATCTGATCACCGTGCCGGGTTTGATCAATCTCGACTTCGCCGACGTGAAGTCGATCATGCAGGGCATGGGTATGGCACTGATGGGCGCTGGCCGTGCGACTGGTGAAAACCGCGCGATCGAAGCAACACAGCAGGCGATCTCGTCACCGTTGCTGGAAGAGGCGACGATTCAGGGCGCGAAAGGCGTTCTGATCAATATCACTGGCGGGCCTGACCTGACGTTGTTTGAAGTCAACGCTGCTTCTTCGATCATTCGCGAGTCTGCTGACGACGATGCAAACATCATCTTCGGCGCGGTGATCGACGAGACCCTCACCGACGAAATGAAGATCACTGTCATCGCCACCGGCTTCGACAGGGAATCGGCGTCGCTCGGTACTGGCGCAGCGACAACGGTGATGCCCGCGCCGCCGCCGCGTTACGTTCCGCGTCCCGCTGACGACCTGCCGCGTCCGATGATGGCGAATTCGCGCGTCGACGATCTCGACGTTCCCACGTTCATCCGCAAAAAGGCCGACTGAGTTTCTGTGGAGTCCGTGTTCCCTGTTTTCTGAAGCAGTGGAACACGGATAACCCGGATGCAGCATTTCTTGCAGTAAAAATAGCAAAATAAAGAAGTTTTCTCCTTTGCTTTTTCCTCTCCGGTTGTGTAGCATGTCGCCATTCCTTGCAGGAAATTTCCATTACGGGTAAATGTTCGTTCCTCTCCTCGGATGGGCCGCAGCCTGCGAGAGTTTTAATCGAATCCCTAGTGTCTACGCATAAATGGCTCGCGACGCGTTAACGGCGCGTCATAGATTTTTGGAGGTAATAATCACGTGAATCGTAAACTCATCAGAACCACACTCGCGGAAGTGAAAGGCAAAGCCCGAGAAGTTCCGCAGCCCAGAGAGCGTTCGAATGGGAGTTCCCGCGCCTCAAATGATGGTGAACGCAGTGGTGGCGCCGAGCGCGCAAGCCAGGCACGTGCTGCTCAACACACACCGGTCCAGGTAAAAAAGAGAGTTCCACCTCCCAGTGAAACCAATGCCGAGATCTTCTACTACAAGAAACAGATCGACGCCCATACTCCCATGGTGCTCGTGCTGCTTGATGGTGAAGAGATCGAAGGTACGATCGAGTGGTACGATCGTGGCGCGTTGAAAGTGAATCGCAAGGGCGCGCCGAATCTACTGGTACTCAAGCGGAACATCAAGTATATCTACAAGGCCGACGAGCGCGTTGAGAAAGCCAGCGCGTAGAAGAGTTGTTCAGACCTCGCCCTGATATCTTCGTCCCTGGACAAAGCGCCGTCGCCGCAAGCAATGCGACACTCAGACCAAAGCTCAACTAACCCGGGACCTCGACCCAGGCGAGTGTTGCCGCGCATCGGCATCACCATGGGAGACCCCGCCGGGATTGGTCCCGAGGTGGTGCTGAAGGCTGTTGCCGAAGAAGAAATCCGCCGCGCCTGCATTCCCGTAATCATTGGTGACGCGCAGTTACTTGCTCACACCGCGCGTACACTCGATCTCCAGTCCGGCTACGACATCGTTCGCGCAGAAGAACCGTTTCCGGAACACTCCGAACCGGTGATCTATCATCTCGATAACATCACCGGTTTCATCGAACCCGGAATTGAGTCGGGCGCGGCCGGCAAAGCTGCGGGTGGTTATATCGAGGCGGCGGTGGAGTTGTGTGCCGCGGGAAGCATTGATGCTGTCGCGACTGCGCCGATCAACAAGCGCGCGTTGTTTCTCGGTGGTTACAGTTTTCCCGGGCACACGGAG
>DASUPR010000531.1:0-5290 GCA_036281015.1 Pyrinomonadaceae bacterium | reverse complement strand
AAGCGCTATGTTATGCGCGCGGCCAATTCCGGATTCGAGCATGCCGCCACTCCAAACCGGGATCCCCTTCGCGTAACACAAATCGTGAATCGCTAGCGCTTCTGAATAGCCGCCCACGCGGCCGATCTTGATATTGATGATCTGGCAACTGCAGAGCTCGAGCGCCTGCCGCGCTCGCCGCGCACTCGTAATGCTTTCGTCCAAACAGATCGGCGTTCTCAACGTGGCTTGAACCTTCGCATGGTCCACGAGGTCGTCGTGATCCAGCGGTTGTTCGATCATCAAAAGGTCAAACTCGTCGAGCGCTTGCAAGTGCGGCAGATCTTCGAGCCGATAGGCTGAATTGGCATCAACCGACAACAGTATGTCCGGATGAAGACGCCGCACTTCACGCACGACGTCCACGTCCCAACCCGGTTTGATCTTCAACTTGATCCGCTGATAACCGAGCGCGAGATACTTATCTACACGCTGCAACAACTGATCGAGCGTCGGTTGAATTCCCAAACTCACGCCAACTGCAATCGCCGGCCGCGTTCCGCCAATCAACTGCGAAAGCGACTCACCACGTGTTTGCGCGAGCAGATCCATGTACGCGAGCTCCAATCCGGCCTTCGCCATGTTGTGCCCGCGAAACGGCGCGAAGCGCGCGCGAAGATCTTCGAGATCACTCAATGGCCGCGCAAGCATCGCCGGCGCGAGGTAATCACGAATCACGTGGCGCGCAGTTCCGACAGTTTCATAGCTGTAACGCGGCTGCTCCGCGGCCACCACTTCGCCCCAACCGGTCAACCCCTCGCCCATCAGACTCACGAGAACGATCAATCGCGAATCGATACTTCCGAAGCTGGTTTCGAACGGTTCGTTGAGGCGCAACCTCACTGTGCGCACTTCAATTTGCTCGACGGAAAACTGATCGAAGCCCGCTCGGGCACGTGGAGGAGCAACCGCAGCGTCAATTTGCATGGCCGCGCACGATAGCAAATCACGCTGCAGAACTCAACACGACTTGCAGCACTTGTAGCATATATTGACATAATGCAGCATGTGCGGTATATAACGCGCATCTTTAATCCAACTGAGCAGCGTCTCTCCGTCTTTTGAAAGCGGCTCCTTTCTATGAGACTTCAAAAACTTTATCGCTTGTTCGGGCAGTTGCTACTGGTCGTAGTACTCGCCCACGTCGCACTCGCCCAAAACGGATCGTCGCTCAACGGCTTTGACGACTACGTGACTAAGGCGCTGAAGGATTGGGAAGTGCCCGGCGTTGCGATCGCGATCGTGAAGGGCGATCAAATCGTACTCGCCAAAGGTTACGGCGTGCGAAAACTCGGCGACCCAACGCCCGTTGACGAACGAACACTCTTCGCGATCGGTTCCTCGTCGAAAGCGTTCACCGCGGCGGCGATTGCGCTGCTGGTCGACGAGGGCAAATTGAAGTGGGACGATCGGGTGACGAAGTATCTGCCGGAGTTTGAGATGTACGATCCGTACGTCACGCGCGAACTAACCGTGCGCGATCTGTTGACGCATCGCAGCGGGCTGGAACGCGGCGATTTTCTCTGGTACGGAAGCGATCTCGGTCGCGACGAGATCGTGCGGCGCGCGCGCTATATCAAACCGAGCTGGAGCCTGCGCAGCACGTTTGGTTATCAGAACATCATGTTTCTCGCGGCCGGCCAACTGGTCGCGCGTGTCAGTGGCAAGAGCTGGGACGAATTCATTCAACAACGCATCTTCACGCCGCTCGCAATGAACGCGAGCAGCACCAGCATCAACGCCTTCAAGACTGCAAACGACGTCGCCAGTCCACATTCAAAGATTAACGAAAAGGTACAGGCAATTCCCTGGCGCAATATCGACAACATCGCGCCGGCGGGATCGATCAATTCAAACGTCGTCGACATGGCCCAGTGGGTGCGGCTGCAATTGGGCCAGGGCACTTTTCAAAACCAGAAGATATTCACACCGGCGGTCGCGAAGGAGATGCACGCGTCGCAAACGGTCATTCGTAGTGAACCACCCTACTCAATGTGGTATCCGGAAGCTCACTTCATCAACTACGGCATGGGTTGGTTCCTGTCTGACTATCGCGGCCGCAAAGTGGTCGAACACGGCGGCGCGATCGACGGCATGCGCGCGCAAGTCGCATTGATGCCTGAAGAAAAACTCGGCCTCGTCGTGCTCTGCAATCGGGGCGGCTCGTTGCTGCCGGTCGCGATGATGTATCGCATCTTCGACACCATGCTCGGCACGCCGCAGCGCGATTGGAGCGCTGAGTTTCTGAAGACTACCAGGACACTCGAACAGTCCGGGCAAGCGGCGGAGAAGAAACAGGAATCCGAACGTGTTGCCGGCACGAATCCTTCATTAGCGCTCGACAAATACGCCGGCGCCTACCGCAACGATCTCTATGGCGACGTTAAGGTCGCCTTCAATAACGGCAAACTGAATCTACGCTTTGGACCAGCGTTCACCGGTGATCTCGAACACTGGCATTACGACACTTTCCGGGCGCGTTTCATCACGTCTGGCGAGGCGAAGATCTTTGTCACGTTTGCACTCAACGCCCAGGGCAAGCTCGACACGTTAACGCTGGGCATGCCGGGCATGGCCGACTATCCATTCAAGCGCGTTGCCGAAAGTAAACCTGCTGAAGGAGGCAAGTAGTGATGAAATTCTTATCGCTTTTGACCGTTGTTTGTTTCGGATTGATGTTGGTCCAGGCTGCCAGCGCGCAGACCACCACAGCCTCCATCGAAGGCACGGTAAAAGATCCGCAGGGTCGCGTGGTCGCCGGCGCGCAGATCACGGCGAAGTCGGAAGCGCTCGGCGTCGAACGCACTACGACAAGCGATGAAAGCGGTTTCTATCGCATCACTGCCTTGCCGGTCGGAAACTACGCACTCTCCGCATCGCATACAGGCTTCGCGACGCAGAGTTTTCCAAACATCGAACTGACTGTTAACCGCACAGTCACGATCGATGTGGGGCTCGAGGTTGGAGCTGTGCAGGAACGCGTCAGCGTCACTTCGGAAGCGCTGGCGATCGATCCCACAACACCGGCAACCGGCGCAACGGTCACACCGCGCCAGATCACTGAAATGCCTGTCAACGGACGCAACTATCTCGATCTGCTGCAACTCGTTCCGGGCGTCGTGGTCAATCACCAGGCGAACGCCGGCTCCGACAACTCAACCCCGGTGCTGGGCGAGCGCGCGGGCAACAACAACTTCATGATCGACGGCCAGCCAAACAAGAACACTGTTACCGGCGGCGCCGCAGCGCAATTCAATCAGGAAACCATTGCCGAGTTTCAAGTACTGACAGCCGGTTACAAAGCTGAATTCGGCCAGGGCTCTGGCGCGATCGTAAACGTCATCACGCGCAGCGGCGGCAATGGTCTTCACGGCGTCGGTTCGATCTTTCATCGCAACGACGCATTCGATTCATCCAACGCGTTGACCGCCGGCCAGGATGCTCCCGAGCTCAAAAGATACGACTACAGCCTCGCGCTCGGTGGTCCAATCGTTAAAGACAAAGTCTTCTTCTTCGGCTCGGGCGAACGAATCACCGAGCGCCGGGTGTTGAACTTCACGTTCCCCAGCACCGGCAACCCACAAGCAGACAAAATTCTGCGTGACTTCGAAACGCCTTTTGACAACCCGTCGCGCATTTATGAAACGCGCGGCTTCTTCAAGCTCGACGAACAGCTTGGCCGTCACCGTCTCTCGCAGGAAGTGAACTACACCAACGGCATCGTCAAAGAATTCCTGCCGTTGTCTGCTGCAAACAGTTTGCCTTCGCGACGCAACGACACGAGCGCACGTAGCTTGCTGCTCGGCTTCAGCGACCTCGTGTTGTTGGGAGATCAGGGCAATCCGTGGGTGTTAACGCTGCGCGGCGGTTATCGTGGTGACAGAACAAATACATCACCGGCGCATCCGGAAGCCGGCGCCGGGACTACGTTCAATATCTTCAGTTCGTTCACTACCGGCGGAATCGCAGGCGACTTGGGCTCGGTCCAGTTCGGCAATCCAAACACGCCGTCGTTTCTGGACCAGAAGTACACTTCGTTTTCCGCGAACGTCGGGAAACTCTTCGACGCTCACAACATGAAATACGGCTACGGTTTTCTACGGACGAAGGTCGACGGCGTCGAACAGTCAGTACAACAACTGCAACTCTTCGCGACTGTCAACGACTTTCTCAACTTTGGACCAGTCAACTCCGGTTTCTTCACCGTTACGACGGCGGGCGGATTGACACCCCAGGCCAACGAGATTCATCTGCTCAACAACTATCACACGATCTTCGCGCAGGACGACTGGAAGTTTCACCGCAACCTGACGCTCAACTTCGGCGTGCGCTGGGATTACGATTCCGAGTTTCAGGTGAAAGACAACATCTCGCCGCGCGTCGGTTTCGCTTGGGCGGCAACGCCGAAGACCGTTGTGCGCGGTCACTTCGGACGCTTTTACGATCAGTTTCGTTTAGGACTCGCGCGTGCTGTGCCTTCGTTCGGCGGCGCGGACCAGCGCGTGGTCCAACCGTTCTCGTATCCGCGCGGTTTTTTTGGCGTGCCGACGATCGCTCCCGCAGCGATCAACGCGTCGCTGTTTCCCGGCGGACTCTGCGTTTCCACAAACCTGACTGACGCGCAGATCGCCGCCGGCAACATCGCGTGTCCGTTTTCTCCCGGACTGTTCATCGGTATCGATCGGCTTAACAAAGTCGTCGCACCCGGTCACGCACTGATTCCCGCGAACGCCGTGATCAATATCGCGAACATTCAACAGCTATCCGGACTGTCGCCGCAGCAGTATGCGGATCAGGCGAGCATCGCAGTCGGCAAAACTCCGGGGTTCTTCTTCTGGGGACCGTTTGGCGCTTTGACTCACGCCGCGATCCCGCCGCAGCTCTTCCCGACGAGCATCGACGGCAGTTTCGATACGCCTTATACAACCAGCGTCGGTATCGGCGTGCAGCGCGAGATCGGCAAAGACCTCGTGGTCGAGGTCGACTACTACCATCGTGAGATAAACAACCTGCTCGGCGTGCGCCAGTCGAATTTGACGTTCAACTCCCGCGCCGGCGCGCGCACTTTTCTCCCACCGTTTACGGCCGGGGCCATTGCGACCTTTGGTCCATGGTACAGCGGCGTCTACGACGGTTTGATCGTCAGTTTCAATAAGCGACTCAGCCGCCGCTTTGTTTTGAATGGCGACTACGCTTACGCGAAAGAGACTGACAACCAGATGGGCATCAACGCGCTGCCGTCCGACAGTTT
>DASUPR010000530.1:0-6531 GCA_036281015.1 Pyrinomonadaceae bacterium | reverse complement strand
ACGAGCACCTGATCGTAGTAGAGACCATAACCGGCGCGCACGACTGTCTTGCCGCTCTTGAATGGATCCCACGAGATACCCAACCGCGGACTGAAGTTATTTTTGTCTGAAGGAGAAATCGCTTCGCCGAAGCGAGAAGTGCTGCCGGCGATGGCGATACCGTTGAGTTCATTGCCCGTTCCACGAATCAACGTGGCGCAGGCGGCTGTTCTGCAAGTCGGAGCATTTGCCCGGCTGTACAGCGCCGGATCAAATGAGGTCAGTACGTTGTTCGCGTCGGTAACGGGAACGAAGTACTGGTATCTCACACCGTAATCAAGCGTGAAGTTCGGCCGAATTCTCCAGGTATCCTGCGCGAAGAATTCGCGCCGTCCAAAACGGAGATTGACAGTCACGTCAAATTGATCTTCCGAATAGCTATCAGCGCGGCCCAGCATGAAATCGGCAAAGGCGATGCCGGTCTGGGTCAAGTTAATCCCGCCTGAAGTTCCACGGCTGCGTGTTCCTGCGAATGAGAACAAGCCCTGGGTAATGTTGTTCGCGTTTTCGTCCTTTTTCTCCCAGGAGATCTCGCCGCCCATTTTCAACGTGTGATTTCCGCGGACCCAAGTCAGGACGTCGCGCACCACATGGTTTTTGTAGACGATATTGAAGCCTTGCAAACTGTTGATGTTCGCGATGGCGCTGGTGAATGTGATTTGCGGAATCACACCGGCGTTATTCTCCGGAAAGACTTCCGGAATCGTGGCCACGGCCGGGAAATCCGATTCGCGGCTCTTTCCAACAACCGCCGAGCCGATCAGATTCGATGAAAAGTTGTACGTTGCTTCATTGACGACCGTCGGAGACAAAACATCGGTCAATGAAATCGCCAACGTCATACCGGGAATACGAGTGTCCGTGGTGGTAACGTTAGGAAGGTTTGTATTCGCGAAGAGACCACCCGGCTCCTGCGTCAGATTCAGGTCGTGGGTGTACCGGCCAAACAGGCGGTGATTGTCGCTGATGTTGTGATCGATGCGAATCGTTTCCTGGCGAGTCTTCAGTGCATTGATCGGTGAAAAAGTTAAACCCGTGGTGCCCGTGTTCGGCAACGGATACGCATTCAGCAGCGACAGCGAAACCGGATGAATATCGCCTTGCGGAATGATGTTGCCGACATACGCGCGCCCGTCGGCCGGCCGGAAGATCATTCCAGCGCGCGCCTGAATAACGTTGCCATTGGTATCGGTGACGTTGAGCGGTGTGTTGGTACACGTGCCTACACCGGGAGTGGTGCAACTGCTTCCGGCGCCGGCGGAGTTTCTGAAGAGTGGCAGTCCAAGAGCGGCGGCGAAGTTGCCGGTTCGTTCAGCAACGCTCGGCACGGTGGCTAAAGCTTCCGTGATGCCGCGCGTGATGCGTCGTTGCTCTTCCGAGAAGAAGAAGAAGGTCTTGTTCTTGCCGCTCCACACTGACGGGCCGCCCTCGCCAAACCGAGGCAAGGTGACTGGGCCACTCAAAGTGAAACCGAAGTTGTGATAACGCAACCTCGGAACCGGAGCTAGTGGATTACCCGCAGCGTTGCGTCCACGGCGATTGTTGAAGAACGAGTTGGCATTGAAACGATCGTTGCGTGCGAAGTCGTAAAGCGAGCCGTGAAAATCGTTCTCGCCACCCTTCGTCACGAGCGTTACGGTGCCGCCGCCGGAACGTCCGACTTCCGCCGTGTAGTTGGAAGTCAGCACTTTGAACTCTTTGATCGAGTCGATGGTCGGCGTCGAAAGCAAAGTGATGTTCGAGCCGACGTCCGTGTTTGAAACGCCGTCGACGAAGACGTTCACGCCGTTGCGCCGCATGCCGTTGATCGAAACGTCGAAACGGTTCGCCAGACCAAAACCCGTTTCATCGTCGAGACTGGAGCTGACACCGGGCACGAGCTCGAGCAACTTTGTGAAATCGCGGTTCTGAAGCGGAATCTCCAGCACCTGCGTGCTTGAGATCAGTGTCTGCCCGGTCGGACTATCCTGCACCGTGTTCTGTTCGCTCGTAACAATAACTGTTTCGCTGACACTGCCTACTTCCAGCACAACGTTTATCGAGCGCCGGTCCTTTGCATTGAGCGTAATGCCTGACTCGACGTGCTTCTTGAAGTTGGACTGCTCGACTGTCAGCGTGTAACTGCCCGGGAGGAGCGGCGTCAGCACGAACTGACCGTCGTCGTTCGTCTGCACCGTTCTCGACTGCTGCGTCGTGTCGTTGGTTATGACGACGGTAGCAGCTTTGACGACTGCGCCTGTCGAGTCAGTGACCTGGCCGCTGACAGTAGCAGCAGTTTCCTCTTGGGCCAGCACCGTACCGCTAAAGGCAAACACAAGCGCCAATGCAAGAAAAGCAGCCCTAATTATGAAATGACGTTTCATGGGGATAATCCTCTTTAGTTGTAGTGGAAGCATGCCCTCCGAATCGGAGCGGGCGTTGTGGAGAACCACAGTACGCATGGTTTTTTGCAAGCCAGGTAAAGCAATTGTCGTTGGATAGAAGGCCGAGCCTCGTTAAACGAGTGCGCGTATTCTTACACACGAGTCTGTTTATAGCAACCGTAACAAAAGGCATAAAAACCGCTAATTACGAACCTGGACCGTAGCCGCCGCCGCGCAGGGCGACGCCCGGACGGGCCGCTGTCATTTGACCGTTTTCCAACACCGTTTCGCCGTTCACGATCACGTAGCTGATGCCCGTGGGAAACTGATGCGGCTTATCGAATGTCGCCAGATCCGCGATCGTCTTTTCGTCGAAGATCACGAAGTCAGCGGCGAAGCCTTCGCGAATCATTCCGCGGTCGCGAAAGCCAAACGTCTGCGCCGGCAACGACGTCATCTTGCGAATCGCGTCCTCGAGCGTGATCAGCTTCAGCTCGCGAACGTAACGGCCGAGCACGCGCGCGTTGTTGCCGTAACCGCGCGGATGCGGCACGCTCTCGTCGACCTGCCGCACGCCGCTGTCCGAGGCGATCATCGTGAACGGTTCCTGCATGATCCGCTTCACGTCGCCTTCGTCCATGCCGTGATAGATCATTCCCGCGCCGCCTGCTTCGTACATCTCGAGTATCTGTTCGATCTGGCTGGTGACGTCAGACTTGTTGCGCACGATCTTCGTGATCTCGGCGATGGATTTTCCGTTGAACGATTTGTCAGGACCGTAAGAGGCGACGACGGCGAACGAATAGTCTTTGAAACCGCTGCGCTTCAACGCGTCCTTCGTGTCGCTGATGACTTTCTCGCGTGTTGCTTTATCTGCGAGACGCTTCTTTGCTTCTTCGAAACCGCCGGCGCGAAACCACGAGGGCAAACGCGCGTCGAGCGAAGTCGAGCTCGCCGTATAAGCGTATTGATCGACCGTGACGGCGAGTCCGCGCGCGCGTGCTTCGCGCACGAGACCGAGCGTCATCGGCGTCTGGCCCCAGAGTTTCCTGTTGCTGATCTTGAAGTGTGAAATCTCGACCGGCAGTCCTGCTTCTTCGCCGATCTGAATACTCTCTTTGATCGCGTCCGCAACTTTGTCGCCTTCGTTGCGCATGTGAGTAGCGTACAAGCCGCCATAACGTGCAGCCACGCGAGCGAGTGCGACGATCTCATCTGTCTTTGCATACGTGCCGGGCACGTAGATCAATCCGGTAGACAAACCAACCGCGCCGTCTTTCATTCCCTGCTCCATGACGGCTTCCATCCGTTTCAGCTCATCGGGAGTCGGCGCACGATCGTCAAGACCGATCACCTTGCGCCGCACAGAGCCGTGACCAATCAGCGTTGCAAGGTTTACTGCGAGTGGTTTGTCTTTGACACGTCCGAGAAACTCGCCGACTTCCGTGCTCGATGAACCACAGTTACCGGTGACGAGCGAAGTGACGCCCATGCGAACGAAGTTCTCCGCCGCGGGCAGGCTGTAGATCGATTCAACGTGCGTGTGAACGTCGATGAAACCCGGCGCGAGAATCTGTCCGCGCGCGTCGATCACTTTCGCGGAGGTGTCGGGCGCAACGCGGCCGATGCGAACGATGCGGCGATCGCGTATCGCGACGTCGCCGCGGAACCACGGATTGCCGCTGCCGTCGAGAATGCGCGCGTTGGTGATCAGTAAGTCGTAGACGGGTGCGTTGACGCGGGCCTCGCTTCGTGGTTGGCCCACTAGAAAGCTGCCGAGCGCAAGCACCAGCAGGACAAGCGCAGCAGAGCTGTGGAAGAGACTCGCCTTCACTACTCTCAGTTTCGGTCCGTACTTCTGAATTCGCAATTATTACCAGGTGAAGAACCGGATTATAGGCCGCAAACTGGAATAATAATAGCTAAAGATTTTTATTCAATTGATAAAAGCTGCTAATGGCAGCTCAGGCGCAAAAAGAGGCACAAGAAACGAGAATGTTCTTGTGCCTCCCTTGTCTTTCGTGGTCTAGAAGCTCAGCTTGCCTGAGAGCTGAATGCGGCGTGCGTTGTTCGTCACGCTGTCGTTGATGCGGCCGAAGATCGTCGAGTTGATCACGGCCGTGGGGTTATCAAACGACGGGTTGTTCAGGACGTTGCGCGCGTCGAGCCGGATGTCGAAACTCACGCGCTCGCCGAGTTTGAACTTCTTCGAGAGCGACGAATCCCATTGGAAATAATTCGGCGCGAGGAAGAAGTTGCGGCCGGTGTTGCCGATCGATCCGGGCGCCGGCGCGGAGAACTGGCTGCGCGTTGAAGCGTCGAACCAGAAGTTCCTGCCGCTTTCCAAAACCAGACGTCCGCTGTTTCGCGTGCAGCCATTGCAATCAGCAGTTGATTGGACCACGTTGCTGACTGTGGTAATGCCCGAGTAGACCGTGAACGGGCGGCCCGAGGCCCAGAGCACTGTTCCCGCCATCTGCCAACCGCCGACGATGTAGTTCACGACCGACGGCAGGTCACCGCCAAATTTCCGGCCCTTGCCAAACGGCAGCTCGTAAACGTAAGTGCCCTGGAATACATGGCGTCGATCGAAGTCGGACCACGAGTAGTTCAAATTACGATCGCGCAGGTCGAAAGGCGTGCTCGACGCCGCCTGGACCGATCCGGTTGAAACGCCGCTGAGCGAAGGATCCCACGAACGGTTGTCTTTCGACTTCGAGAGCGTGTAAGCAAACTGGAAGCTCAGTCCCGCATTGAGTCTGCGCTTGAAGATCATCTGGAGCGCGCCATAGTTCGAGTAGTCGTTACTGTCGAAAACGTTCAGACCACCCGTGAACTGAGGAAACGGCTGCAGGAGGAACGGAAAACCGTTGACATCGAGCAACCGGCGATTGAGGTTTGCGTTGGTACAGATTCCCGCGGTCACGTCCGCGGCGACACAAGTCTTTTGGGAGACGACCAGAGCGGCGGCGGCAACACTACCTTGCGTGATGTTTGTCGTGTTGAGAGCGCGGAAACGGGCAGTGCCGCCGTTGTTGGCCGCATTGCCCGACATGAGCAAGTTAATCAACGGGCTGTTGTAAGAGGAACTGGCCCGAATCTTGTTGAAGGCATCCAGGAAGTTCGCTTCGCTGAGACCCGGCACGCCGGCAAAGATGTTTACCTGATTGACGTTGTAACCGCCGAGCAGATGGACCGCGTGCTTGCCGATGTAGTTCACTTCGACAACATTCTGTCCGATCTCTCGCTGGAACGAGAACGACCATTCGTGTACCTGGGGAAACTGCAGATCGGGATCGATCACGCTCGTCGATGCAGTGCTGAACTGAGCCGGCTGGCGCAGCGCGTCAGGTGTTGAAGCAGGCGCGAGGCCCGCGATTACTGGTCCAAGATTGCGGAACAGTCCACCGCCCGCGCCGAAGTTTGAGTTCGTGGCGGCGGTGTTGTTTCCGGGCGTGCTTTGGAAAATGAACGAGCCGAACAGGAACGTGGCGATTCTGTCAGACGCGAGCCGGTAGTTGCCGCGCACCGAGGTCTTGCCACTCTTGAACGGATCCCACGCAAAGCCGACCGATGGAAGAAACTTGCCGAAGTCGCTTTCAAAGAGATCGCCTTCGACCCACTTCAAAGTGTTCGACGGCGTGGCGCCGAGTTTCACCGACTGATTCGGCACGAGAATCGGGCGTCCATTCACCGAAGGCGTCAACTTCGCTTCCCAACGCAGACCGAGGTCGAACACGAGATTCGATCGCGCGCGCCAGTTGTCCTGGAAGTAAAAATCGAGCTCGGTGTAGTTGGCTTCGTTCAGCCATCTTGTTCCTGCCGGAGCAAAGGTCGACGGATTATTCGGGTCCAACACGAAGGCTTGCGAGACGGTGTTGACTCTGCCGAGCTGGTCCACGATCGTGTTTTGCAGGCGAGTGAGATCGTTGGCGTTGATACTGGTCGAGCCCGACACCGGCAGACTGAAACCGGTGAAACCGGCAACGCCACTCAGCGTCACGACTGGCTCGATCGCCGAACCGGCAACGTTCGAACGATCGTCGCGATGGCGATTAAAGCGGAAGTTGATTCCACCCTTGAGCGTGTGCGATCCGTGAATCAAAGTCGCGTTATCGATGAACTGGAA
>DASUPR010000529.1:0-3302 GCA_036281015.1 Pyrinomonadaceae bacterium | reverse complement strand
GGTGGTTCACGTTGTCGCCCCCGCCATCCAGAAACGTGCCGATATTGCCGCCGAAGTCGAGTATCTTGCGGCCTTTCCAAACCGGACGGCCGAGCAGTTCGTCAAAATATGCAAACTGCGTCCGCCGCGTGGAAACGAGATTCCACGTAAAAGCACTGGCCGGCGCGAAGACCTTCCGCGCGTCGTCGTTAAGCTGATGAACGTCTTGCAGTGACATTGTTCGTTTTACGCCTCAGTGGTCCAACGGACCGGCTCGCGGGGCAGGCCGTGTTTCCTGGCCCAACGCTCCAGGGCCCACGGCGGCGTATCGACATCGCGATAGCCGCCGAGCAGTTGCCGCGTAATCGGATCTGTTTGGACCAGGTCTGGTTCTTCGGACGTTTCGAGATAAACCTCAGTCCGCATCCAGCGATAGGAGTAGCCGTAAATGACGACCTTCGACGTGCGATTGCTGAGATTCGGCGCGGCCGTGTGAAAGATGCGGTGCTCGAAAAACAACGCGTCGCCCGCTTTGAGTCGCAGATCGCAAACCTCTGCATCGACCGGATCGACCGCGTCTTTCGGAATCTTCAACGGCTCGTTGTGCAAATGAGTGCCGCGGGCCATCAACGTCATGCCGGAGTTCGGCTCGAGAAAATCAGTCAGGCAATAGCAGATCTTGAGGCCGGCCAGCGGCAGCCCGGCGTTTCCGAGATCGCGCGCCATGCGGATGTCGCGGTGCCAGCCGCGCCGGAACGTTGGCAAGTCGCCGGTTTCGGAACGCTTGTAAATGATCGACGTCGAGTGCAGATGAATGTTCGGGCCCAGCAGTTGGACCACGAGCGGCACAGTCGCGGAATGCGTTACCAGATCGAACAGCGGTTTCTCTCGCATCAGCCCGCGCCGCAGATCGAGATGATTGTATTCAGGCTTGCCGTAAACCGCCGGCTTACGTAGAAACGAATCCGCCAGGCGATCCGCCACGCTCAGCAGACGGTCCACCGTTTCGCGATCGAGCGCATTCGGGACGACGAGAAAGCCGTCCTCGGCAAACGCGCGGCGCTGATCGGAAGTGAGTGGCACGAAGTCCATCAGTAAGCTTTCTTGATCACGCAGCAGTGCTGCATCTCACCATTCGCCGGCGGCAGGATCGTCGCCTGCGGAAACAACGACCTCATGTAATCGACGGTGTAGAACGTGTGATACGTTCGCTGTTGCTCCGGTTCGTATTCGGGAACGTCTTCAGTTTCCAGATACAAATCCTCGCCGTTTACGAGCACAAACCAGTTCGCGTCTTTTGCGCGTTCGGCAAGGGTCGGCACGTCGATGTCGAGCGTGTTGCCCTTGTTTCCCTCGAGGAAGATCTCGCGTTGCAGCCGCCACACGAGATTGTTTGACGGATAGAGATCCGGCCACGAGTGGTAATGCGGATCGATAAACGTGAACGCGAACGCGCCGCCCGGCGCTAAAGTGTTTTCCAACTGCTCGACCAACTGAAGCATGTCTGCACGCGGCGTATTTGTGAACACCGAATAAGCGACGATGTAATCGAATGTTTGATCCAGCAACGGCAGCGCGAGGTCGCGGACGCCAAACGGATTAAAGTAGAAGCAATAGCGATCGTAAAAGACCCAATGCGCGTCGGGAAATTCTACCTTTCCCTTTTCAATCGACTCGGGCACGACGTCGATGCACCAGTAACGCTCGTGATCGATCGTGGAATCCGGATCGCGCAGGATGTTGCCGACGTTTCCGCCGAAGTCGAGGACGTTCTTGCCGTGCCAGTTTGATTCCCCGAGTTGCTGTGCGAAATAAGTGAACTGCCCCGTTTTCGTTGAAATAAAACCCACGGCTTACTCGGAACTGTAAAAGAACTCGCGGTAGAGATGATTCGAGCGGCCGCTGCCGTCTTTGAAAGTCGCATAGACGACGATGACGAACACGCCCTTGTTCACTCGCATGTGAGTGTCGGCAATCATGTGACCCAGATCGAACGTGGCCATCAACGCAACCGAACGTTGCCCCGCTTCCTCTTCGAGATTGGCGAGCACTGTCGGCCGCGCGACGGGCCAGGGTTCCTTGTCGGCGCCGATGACCTGCACGGTGATACCGTCTTTGTCCTGCGATACGGTGCACTCGGCGATCGTGGGAGTGTCGCGGTTTGTATTGAGCCAGCGTCCAAAAACACTGGCGACGTTTCCGGTTTTGATCATCAGTTACCCCTTGAGAAAACGGTCGTGAGTCGCGGCGAAGTACTCGCGCAAGAAAAAATTCTCGCGATCGGCGTCTTCGTTGAAGAAATGAAACTGGGCCAACACCAGCAGACCCTTCATGATCATTCCCTGCAAACGCGTTTCGCCATGCGGGAATTTGTAATTGCACGTGAAGCCCGCGCCGGCGTGCGATTCAGGCGTCGCGGCGAATACGTTTGCACCAGCGGCGCCCCAATCGATCAAGCCGTCAGTACCGACTGCCGAGACTTGCAACTTGAGCCGTCCACCGGACTCGGTAGCTTTAACGAGCGCTACGCTATGTGTATCAGGATTTGAATTAATCCACGTGCCTAGCAAAGCAGTTAGTTCCATTTTCAATCCTTTTATCCGTGGTTCTGATCCAACTTCGTATCATCAAACGATCTGACGCCGTGCCGTTGCTGATCGGCGTGCGCGCGTGAATCGTGCGCAGGTTGTGGGAAAAGAGCAACTCGCCTTCACGCATCAGAAACTCGATCGTGCGCGGTGTGTGCGAGACGACGTTCTCAAACTTTTCCAACGCGCTGAGCATTTCAGGCGAAAGAGTTGCGCCGGTCGAATCGAGTGCCATGTCGATCGTGTAGCGCCGCCAGCAGACGCTCGATTTCGTCAGGACTGTGCGCCACTGCACGCCGCCGCCGCAATATTCCGCCAACTGCCACGGCACGGTCTCGGTCTCCAGTCTTTCTAACACTTCGCCGCCGAGTCGAGTGTTTACTTCGTCGCGGATCGAATCGACGTCGAGCACGCGCGAACGGCCGCCGCCGCCAGGATCGGCACGCACGCAAACCATCGAGATGATTTCAACCGGCGGCGACCAATCGGCGGTGTCCGTGTGCAGGCGCTCACTCTCGTGCCCGCCGCGGACAGAGACGATATCGGTCGCGGGTTGGATGTAATGGACCAACTGCGCGCGCGGTGCTTCGTACGGCCGCGCGACGAGTTCGCCAAAAGCGCGATTGACGCCGACAAAAACCTTGTTGCCTTCGTCGAAAGACAGCCCTCCGACCAGAGCGCAGTAGGGCCACTGACTTAACCGCTGCTCGATCTGCTGTACCAACGACTCGAAAC
>DASUPR010000528.1:0-3366 GCA_036281015.1 Pyrinomonadaceae bacterium | reverse complement strand
GCAGAGGTTCCGCTGTTAGGATCTACCGCGCCGAACACCCACGCGTCGCGGTGATTGCCGAGGATGATCCAACGATCCTTTTCTTCGTTTCCGTCAATGCGCGCGACAACGTTCCAGATCTTCCGGATCTTGTAATCCATGTCCGTCTTCAAACGAACCTTCACATGATCGGTGCCACCGACGTGATACGCGAACGGCAGTCCACCTTGAAACCCACGCGGCCGCACCGGTCCTTTCAACGGCGCGATGATCTGTTTTGCAACGTCGTAAGCAATCGGTTGGACCGGGATGCGCGTGAGGTCAGTCGCTTCTTCCGGTTTCAAACGCGGCACACCATCGATCGCGGGACGCCCCGGCGTCAGCGGATCGCCCGGATACTCAAACAAATACTGCACCGAACCACGTTGGCCCGACGCAACCGGACGCCATGGTCCTTTCGGAAAAACGTCGCCCTGCATGTAACCATCGTCAGCAGGATCGGAATAGATGATGCAGCCAACCGCGCCGTGGTCCTGTGCGACCTTCGCCTTCACACCACGAAACGAATTGCCGTAACGCACGATCACGATCTTGCCTTTGACGTCGACGCCGGCTTTTTTCAACTCTTCGTAATCAGGCGGCAGACCGTAGTTCGCATAAACGACGGGCGCAGTCACGTCGCCGCTCGCGCTGTAACCATTGAACAAAGGCGTGATCTTGGGATGCGACGACGACGGATCGCCGGGCACCACGGCTTCCCGGGTGCTCAGCGGCTGGCGTTTATTAGTGATCAATTCGAGCACCGGCGGCGTATTGGGATAGTTGAGCCACACGTCGTACTGTCTGAGCTCCGCCGGAATACCGTAACTGCGCAACTGATCGCGCACATAAACCGCGGTCGCGTAGTCTTCTTTACTGCCGGCGATGTGCGGCTCGAGCGTGAGACGGCGCAGGTGTTCGCGAGCCGACTTCGGCGACGGCGCCGCGCGAAACACTTCTTCCCAGCGGCGCTGGGTCACCACGCGTTCGGCGTTGAAACCGTCGATAGGCGCGGTCTGTGCAAAAGCCGGCGGAGCGAGCAGAAGTATTTGCAGTAGAAGGATTAGAAAGGTTCTCATAGTACAATGCGAACGAGTCTGCAGCGAAAGGAAGCTGATTAATGGACAGCCGTTATTACCCAAACGTAGAGATCGATCTCCCACAACTGACTACCGAACTGCGAAGTCTCTTTGACAGCGAGTTTGAAGTGCAGACTTTCCAGGTATCGACCACCAGCATCGTCCAGGCGCGAAAGTCGAACACACTGCGCGATCTGACCGGGCTCTCGTCGGCGTTAACGATCAAGATCACGCCCGAGTCTGGCGGCACACGCGTTGAAATTGGCATGCAGAAGTGGTTCGACAAGGCTGCAGTCGCTGCCGTCGGCGCGATCGTCTTTGCCCCGCTGTTGGCGTTGGCGGCGCTCGGCGCGTACTGGCAATACAAACTTACAGAAGACGCGTGGAAGATAATCGAAGATCACATCGCGCGCAAAGCGGGCGGCTACGTACCACCATTGCCGGGCCGTTGCGGCACCTGCGGCGCGGCTAATTCAGTTGGTTCGGATTTCTGTTCCTCCTGCGGCGCCAACTTGCGCGTCGGACGCAACTGTCCGTCATGCGGCGTCGCGCAGAGAGACATCTCCGCACGTTTCTGTAACCGCTGCGGCACGTCGCTCGGCGGATAAGTTAGTCGTGTCGTAACGCACGCACGGGATCGATGCGTGCTGCACGAGAAGCGGGATACAAAGCGGCGGCGATGGAGACCATCAGGGCGAAGAGGATGGCGCCGATAGTTAGATAGGGCGGCAGGTCGAAGAAGTCGATGAATGATGCGCCCTGCGGTTTGAGGATGAAACGATAGGCGAGATTGTTCGCGAGCGTGTCGATTCCCCACGCCAGGAGCACGCCGAGCACGCCGCCGGTCACGCCGATCACCGCGGCTTCGACGAAAAAGATCAACTTGATCTCGCGATCTTCCGCGCCGATGGCTTTCATGATTCCGATCTCGCGCGTGCGTTCGAGAATCGACATGATCATCGTGTTCGCGATGCCAAACGAAGCGACCAGCAGCGAGATCCCACCGAGTAATCCCAACACGGAATCGATGATCAGAAACACAGTTCGGATCTGGTCCAACTCGTCGACGATCGAGAAACTACCGTAACCGAGATCAGTGATCTTCTGCCGCACTTCCTGAAGTTTCACCGGATCGGTCACGCGCACCACAGCAGAGTCGTAACCTTCAGTCTGGCCTTCGCCAAGATTTCCGCCGCGGCGCGCGAGCGCGAGCGCGACCTGGCTCATCGGCGTGCGATGTCTCGTGGTCCACTCGTGAGCCATCTGTAAAGGAATGTAGATCCCGGCGCTCGGCATCATGCCGCGCATGCCGCCCTGACCCGCGCCTTCCCTGATCTCGGTGCTCAACACGCCGGCGATGCGAAACGTTTTCGTCTCGACATCCAAAGCTGACTCGTCCAGTCCCGGATCGTCCAACGGAATACCAAAGAAGTTCGGCGTTTCCTCTTCTTCCGTCTGCTCCTTTTGATCGTTGGACGACGGAGCCAGCAACTCGATCGTTTTGCCGACCGCATCCGCCGCGTTTGCATAACCGTAATCGCGAATGAAACGTTCTGACACGACCGCCTCATCGCCTGCCGGCGATGAGATCATCTTCCCTGCCGCGAAGTGTTGAAAGCGAGTCGCGGCGTTGGGAATGTTTGCGCCGCCTACGAACTGACTCAGCAACTTGCCGTTGGAGCGCACGTAAACCTGGAAATTCACACTCGGCTCGACGTATGCGACGCCCTCGATCGCGCCCATCTCTTTTATGCCGGTGTCGTCGAGAATACGCGACGGCGGTTTGTTACCACGCGACTCCTGGTTGCGGCGTCCATCTTCATCTCGGCGCGACGGCCGATCGAGTCCAGCCAGCGTGCCGAGCCCGCGTCCATACACGAGTATCTCGTTGAACAGGTCAAGCGCTTTGAAACGCGCAAGCATGTTGCTCTGCAGACCGAGTCCAAACGAAACCATCGTCACGATCACCGCCACGCCGACAATCACACCCATCGTCGTCAGCGTCGCGCGTAGTTTCGCCTGCCGCAGGTTTCGAAGCGCCAGATGAAGAATGTCGAGAAAACTCATGAATAAACCAAACGAACCGCGTCGACGGTCCAATCCGCCAAACTACCCGTGACGACGTCGGCGCCCGCCGCTCGCAATTCCTTTTCACCAACCGTGTTCGTCACGCCAAGCGTTCGCATTCCCGCGGCGCATGCCGACTGGATTCCCGGCGGCGAATCCTCAATCGCCAAACACTCCGACGGCAACAACGGCAACAACCGTT
>DASUPR010000527.1:0-6353 GCA_036281015.1 Pyrinomonadaceae bacterium | reverse complement strand
TGGGGAAGCTCGTGGAATCGGCGGTGACGGGTCTCAAACAGACGCTGATCGGCAGCGGTCTGCTAAGTGAAGGTTTTGGGAAAACGGATTTTCAGAAGGCTTGCGCAGAATACATAGCGAGATTTGGCCCACTGAAAACTTCCGCCACGTACCAACCGCCGCCAAACGTTCACTGGGACGACGAGAAATACCAGGGCGACGCTTACGGCGCTTACGCCTGGGCGGTCTACATCGCCGAGGTCTCGTTCGATCAATTAACTTACGAAGCACACGTCGAAGACTTCGTCGCCGTTCAGGAGATCGGACGTGTGTTGAATCCGGTTCTAGCCGCCGGACAAATTGAAGGCGGCGTCGCGCAGGCGATCGGCTTCACGTTGTTTGAAAACGTCGTTTGGAAAGACGGCCGCATGGCCAACAACCAGATGACCAACTACATCATTCCCACACCCGCGGACATTCCCCCGATTCGCGTCTTTTTCGAGGAAAACCCGTACGCGTATGGACCAGGCGGCGCGAAGGGAATCGGCGAATTGCCGATGGACGGCGCGGCGCCCGCCATTCTCAACGCTCTCGAAAACGCGACCGGCGTGAGCTTCAATCGCATTCCTCTCATGCCCGAAATGTTGATGGAAAAACTGGATCGTTAATCTTCGGTGTGCTCGCTGCCGTTGAAGTGCATCACCGTCGCTTCATCGTCAACGATCGTTTCGAGGTGTACCGGACGGCCCCAAAGCACGTGCACGTGCTCCAGCGCCTTGCGCGCATAACGCATGTCGAGCTCCGTGCCTTCGTAGCGGTGCTTGAGGTAGAGCTCGCGATTGCCGTTGTAATCGCCGTCTTCGACCTGTAAGTAAGGAAAACCGAAATTGGTCATGTTTGAGACGAGCTGATCGCGCACCTTCTCCCAGCGCTTCTCGGTGATCGTCCACTCCTCTTCCTCAACCAGTTCGAAAACAAACAGGTCGAGCTCTTCACACAACTCCTCAGTCAAATAGTTGCGCAGAAACGAAACGTCGTTCTCCAGCTCGCGCACTTCAAAAATCTTGTCGCGCCCTTCACCGCCGTGACGGCCAAACCTCTCGCGCTCCTCGTCCGACGGCTCGTTCCAACGGCGCTCGATGTCTTCGTAAATCTTGTAACCGAGATAGTACGGATTCAGTTGCCCTTTCTGCGGCGATACCACTCCGGAGTGCAGGTTCGCAAACTCGATGTGCTCGTTATCGGTTAGATCGAGCTCACGCATGATGCGCGCGTGCCAGATGCTGGCCCAACCCTCGTTCATGATCTTCGTCTGCATCTGCGGCACGAAGTATTCCATCTCTTCGTGCACCATCGCGATCGCGTCGCGCTGCCACGGCGCGAGCGAAGGCGAATACTTCATGAGGTAGAACAGCAGATCTTTTTCCGGCAGTCGTTCTTGCGACGGTTTCTTCTTTTCCTCTGTTTGACCCTCGCCATCGAGTTCGCTTCTCTGCTCTCTGCGCTGGTCCAACAGCCACAAGTCGTCGTAGCGGCCGTCTTTGCGGCGATACTCCTCGCGCCGCTTCTCTTCGGCAATCGATATGTCGCGCTTGATGAAGAAATACGGATCGATGTGCTCTTCGATCGCCAGCACCGAGTCGAGAAAACGTTCGACCGTTTTCCGGCCGTACTTGAATTCATACTCCATCATCCGCTGCGCGTGCGTGGAAACACTCTCCACCATCCGCCGGTTGGTCTTCGAGAAGTAGGTGTTGTTTTTGAAGAAGTCGACGTGGCCCAGCACGTGGGCGATGACCATCTTGTTTTGAATCGGGCTGTTGGTCTCGAGCAAAAAGCCGTAAGACGGATTCGTGTTGATGACCACTTCGTAGATTTTCGAGAGGCCGAAGTCGTACATCGTCTTCATGCGATGGTACGCCTTGCCGAAGGTCCAGTGGGAATAACGTCCGGGCAGCGCGTAGGAGCCGACTTCGTACATCACCGTCGCCGGCACGATCTCGAAGTTAGTGGGATACGGATCGAGACCAAAACCGCGAGCGACTTCCCAGATCTGCTCGACCGCCTTCTCCAGTTCTTTTATTTCACGATCTTCCATCTACGCCGGTATTTCGACACCCCGCTTTCCAAAAAACTGCTTCAGCGCGGGATAAACATCTTCCTTGTCGTCGATGCGCACGCCGACAAATCGATCCTTGTTTTGCAAACGGTCGCTGAAAATCGAAAGCAACGCGCCTGACGAACGCCTATAACTCGACGATCCCTCTTCACCAATCTCACCGTAGCCAAACAGATTGCAAGTCGCGATCAATTCGTCCGCGAGCTTCACGGCCTCTTCGTTATCTGAGTAGTAGTTGTCGCCGTCAGAAAAGTGAAACGGATAGATGTTCCAATCCGACGGTCGATAACGATGCTTGATGATGTCGAGCGCGAGTTGATACGCGGACGACACGACCGTCCCGCCTGACTCGCCCTGCGTGAAGAACTGCTCTTCAGTTACTTCCTTCGCTTCCGTGTGATGCGAGATAAAAACAATGTCGACGTTGTCGTACTTCGTGCGCAAAAAACGGACCATCCAAAAATAGAAACTGCGCGCGATGTACTTCTTGAACTCACCCATCGAGCCCGACACGTCGATCATCGCAATAACGACCGCGTTCGACTCGTAGCGCATCACCTCTTCCCACGTCTTGAACCGCAGGTCTTCCTTCTTGATATCGCCGAAGCGCGCCTTGCCTTCGCGCGCGTTGCGGCGAATGTTTTCCATAATCATGCGCCGCTTGTCGAGATTCGCGATCACGCCCGTGCGCCTGATCTCGTTGAATTGCGTCTTGCGCGACTGCACCGCCTTCTTCGCTTTTTCCTCGAGATACGGAAGCTGCAGGTCTTCAAAAATCAACGCGGCGATCTCGTCGATGTTTACTTCCGCTTCGTAGTAATCGGCGCCGGCTTCCTGTCCCGCCTGACCCGAACCTGTACCGCTGCCACTGCCGCGGCTCTCGCGGCCAATCACGTCGCCGACGCGCGTCTTGCCGTCGCCCTGGCCCACGTGTTTGGCTTTCTGGTAATTGAATCGGAACTTGTATTCGTCGAGCGCTCTGATGGGAACTTTGACGGTGCGTTTTCCGTCGGAGAGGATGATGGCTTCGTTTGAAACAATGGAGCCGAGGTTCTTACGGATTGCTTCTTTGACGCGATCCTTGTGGCGCTCCTGATCGATGATGCCCTTGCGTTGCAGTGACCAGTCGTTGCGTTGGATTGTCATAACTCATTACCCGCACTTCTTACAAGCAGAAGCCTGCGACAACTTTCGTAAACGCTTGAGGATACTCCTCGTGCGGCAAGTGCCCGCAATTGAGAAACACGACCAGCCGCGACCCTGGTATCTGTTCGTGCAACCGCTCGCCGTCCGCGAGCGGAATCTCGATATCGTTTTCACCCCAGAGCAACAACGTCGGCTGTCGAATAAGATGCGCGTCCCTGGAAATCCGTTCCGCATCCCAACAGCGCACCGTGCGTATGATCGCGCGCTGCGTGCCGGCCGCGCGCAAAGGAAAATGGCGCGCATCGACGCGTCGCTCATCAAGCACCCACTCGTGCCGGTCGTAAACACGTTTCATCCGCTTGCGCAGCAACCGCCGCGAACCGATCAACAGCGGCGAAACGACGTCGCCCAGCAACGGGGAATTAAATAGCCGCATCAGGTGATAACGCAGCGGCTGGTTGTTGCTCACCGTTCCGACCAACACCAACTTATCCACGCAATGCTGATGGTCCAACGCGCATGTCGCTACGACCGCGCCACCGTACGAACTACCGACGAGCGTCGCGCGTTTGATTCCCAAACGTTCCAACAACCTCATCAGCAGGCTCGCTTGTCCGGCAATCGTGTACTCGCCGTTTCGCGGTTTGCCGGAATAGCCGTAACCCAAAAGATCCACCGCGATGACGCGAAAACCGGCCTGCGCCAAATCAAGAAACACTTTGCTCCAAACCAGTGTTGACGAAGCAAAACCGTGAATCAACACCAGCGCCGGGTTGTTCTTTTCGCCGGCTTCCTGGTAGTGAACACGAACTCCATCAATCTCGACGAAGCGCGAATGGTCCGAATGAAAAACAACGTGGCGATACTTGTGCCAATCGGCGTCGCGCGGCCGCGCCAGAAGTTTGGCAACGACTGCGACAGTGGCAGCAGCCGTTGCCGTTCCGGCGATCCAGTAACGTTTCTTCATTCTCCGCTTATCATAACGCCCGCGTCCGAAGAGCGCGGGCGTTTACGAGTTATCTGCTCCGTGTTATCCGTTTTTAATGCCCACCTAGCGTGACAACAGCGTACCAACGTAGGTCAGCAGTTCGTTCGCACAAACCGGACAATATCCGTGTTCCTTCACGAGCCGGTCTACCACTTCGTTGATCCTTCTCAACTGATCCGGATCGGGCGTCTTCGCGGAAGTCGTGATCTTCACGACGTCTTTAAGGTCAGCAAAGATTTTCTTCTCGATCGCCTCTTTGAGGCGCTCGTGCGAGTTGTATTCAAACGCCTTGCCTTTGCGTGCGTGAGACGAGATGCGAATCAGTATCTCCTGACGGAACGTGTTCTTGGCGTTCTCGGAAATCCCGATCTGCTCCTCGATCGAGCGCATCAACTGTTCGTCCGGATCCATCTCCTCTTCGGTAATCGGATCCTTGATGCGTTCCTTGTTGCAGAACGCTTCGACGTTGTCGAGATAGTTGTTGCACATCGTGCGCGCCATCTCTTCAAACGAGTAAACGAAAGCACGCTGCACTTCGATCTTCGCGAGCTCGTCATACTCTTTGCGCGCCTGCGAAATGTGGTTCAAATAACGTTCGCGCTGTTCGGCGCTGATGCCGGTGTGCTGTTCGAAACCATCCTTGATCGCCCGCAAAGCATCGATGGGATTGATACAAGTAACACCGTCCCGAACGAGCGCGCTCGACAGCCGATTGATGATGTAGCGCGGCGAGATCCCGTCCATGCCTTCGCGGATGGTCTCTTCTTTCAACTCGCGCACGTCTTTCGACTTGTAACCCTCGACATCTTCGCCGTCGTAAAGCTTCATCTTCTTCACGATGTCGACGTTCTGCCGTTTCGGTTCCTCGAGCCGCGTCATCACGGCAAACATCGCCGCGACTTTCAACGTGTTCGGCGCAAGGTGAACGTTGCGCAGCGCTTCCGACTGGTGCAACAGCTTGTCGTAAATTCTCTCTTCCTGGGAAACGCGCAGGTTGTAGGGAACCTTAACCAGGATGATGCGATCCTGAAGCGCTTCCGATTTGCGATTGCCGGCAAACGCGATGTACTCGTTTTCATTCGAGTGGGACAGAATTACCTCGTCAGCATAGATCATCGCGAAGCGGCCGGTCTTGATGCTCTGCTCCTGCGAGAGAGTCAAAAGGCTGTAGAGAAACTTCTCATCAACCTTCAGCATCTCGACAAATTCCATCAACCCGCGATTCGCGATATTTAACTCGCCGTCGAAACGATAAGCGCGGGGATCCGATTCAACCCCTACTTCGCCGATGGTTGATAAATCAATGGAGCCGGTCAGTTCCGTGATGTCCTGTGACTTCGGATCGCTCGGCGAGAAGGTGCCGATGCCGACGCGTTCTTTTTCCGAAAATGCCACGCGATGCACTTTCACGTCTTCGTGACGGCCACCGTAAGTTTTATCGAGTGCATAGCGGCACTGTGGACACAGGTCGCCTTCGATGTAGATGCCGTAATGTTTTTCGACTTCCGCACGCAGTTGATGCGGAATGAGATGCAACGGCTCTTCGTGCATCGGACAGTCTTTAATGGCGTAGACTGAGCCGCCCTGCGTTTTGGTCCAGTCTTCCAGTCCGCGCTTGAGCATGTTGACGATCGTCGATTTACCACCGCCAACGGGACCCATCAGCAACAGAATGCGTTTGCGCACTTCCAGGCGCTGCGCAGCCGACTTGAAGTACTCGACAATTCGGGCGATCGGTTCCTCGATGCCGAAGAGCTCGGAGGCAAAGAAATTGTAGGAGAGAACTTCGTGCTGCGTGCCCTCGTTAAGCCGCTCCACACCGGCTGCGTGAACCATGTCGTTAATGCGCGCGTGCGAGAGTTGCGCGATACGCGGGTTCTGAGCGACTAGTTCGAAGTAATCTCGGAAGGTTCCTTCCCAGCGGAGCGCCTCGTGTTCGCGGCGCAGATCTTCCAAGCGTTCACTGATGTTGAATCCTTTGTTGCCATCCTGCTCTTGCATAGCCTTGAAACCTCTTCGGCTTTCGCGCATTGGACAGCGTGTGGGGAGAGGCCACGCTTCGTAAGCAACCGCCTGCGATCGGGGGATGCGGTTGGTAAAATCGTTACTACCTCGTGATAC
>DASUPR010000526.1:0-8308 GCA_036281015.1 Pyrinomonadaceae bacterium | reverse complement strand
TTGCAGCATCGCCGTGTTCAGGCCTCGTATCCCTTCGCGCCGCACAGCGTTTGGCATCAGCGGGCTTTTCAGTATGACGCGCGAGATCGCGCAGACTTTCATCACTGAATCCCAACCGTCAACATCATGACTCGGATCGGTCTCGGCGACGCCGAGTTCCTGCGCCGTCTTCACGCCTTCCGCAAAGCTCCGGCCGGCTTCCATCGTTTCGAGAATGATGTTTGTCGTGGAATTAAAAACACCACTGAAACCACGGATCTTCACCGCGGGCAGCGTTTCGCGGAACAAAGAAAAGACGGGAGCGCTGTCCATGACCGTCGATTCAAACAGGAAACGTTTGTTCTGAGCGACAGCGATCTCGTTCAGTTCGTCATACGCGTAAACGATCGGCGCCTTGTTCGCAGTGATCGTGTGTGCGCCGGCTTGCAGTGAAGCGCGCAAATAATCGATCGCCGGTTGACCTGTTTCGGGATTGAGTGACGTCGTTTCGAAAACAACATCAGGCCTCGCAACGTCGAGCCACTCGCTAATGCTGTTCTGCGCCGGCGTCTCATCATTTCCTGCGAGCAGCGCCGCTACATCGATCGCGCTTTCACTCGCACGCCAACCCATCCGTCGGGTCGCAACACCCGTGATCTCCCACTCAACCCCATAGTTCTCACGCAAGTCACTCGACTTGGCGACGAGCAGTCGCGCCAGCGCACGCCCAACGTTTCCAAATCCGAGGAAGCACAGTCGATATCGTTTCATGTATGATTAGTCCCGCATGAAACAATACCACGATCTGTTGAGATCGATACTGGAGAATGGCACGGAGCACAGCGACCGCACCGGTGTCGGCACGATCTCACATTTTGGGTTTCAAACCAGGTTCGATCTTCGCGAAGGGTTTCCGATTGTTACCACGAAGCGCGTGCCGTTTCGTTGGGTGGCGGAAGAGTTGTTCTGGTTTTTGTCCGGCGATACGAGCGAAACGAATCTGCGCGCGAAAGGCGTCGACATCTGGGCCGAGTGGGCAGACGACGAACACACGCAGAAGTTTGGAAGGCCGGCGGGAGATCTCGGACCGGTCTATGGATATCTTTGGCGTTCTTTTGGTGGAAATTATCCTGCAAGAGACGGCGTTGACCAGATCGCAAAGCTTGTTGATTCAATCCGGATCAATCCCGACTCACGCAGACTGATCGTCACGGGCTGGGACCCGCGGCAGGCAGACAACGTCGACTTGCCGCCGTGTCACACGTTGTTTCAGTTTAAAGTCGAGAACGGCCGCGTGCTGCACTGCCAGCTTTATCAACGTTCGGCTGATGCGTTTCTCGGCGTGCCGTTTAATATCAGTTCGTATGCGTTGTTGACGCATCTCGTCGCGCATGTGTCGGAGTTGAGTGTGGGCGAGTTTGTTTACACGTTGGGCGACTATCACATCTACCAGAACCACCGCGAACAGGTTCAGCAGTTGTTGGCGAGGGAGCCGTTTCCGTTGCCGCAGTTGCAAATCAACGATCCGGATAATACTTTGCGCGGACTTGAAGGTTTATTAGCCATGCGTTACGAGCACTTGAATCTGATCGGTTACAAATCCCACAGCAAGATTGCGGCTCCCGTCGCCGTGTGAATCATGATCATAGGTATCGCAGCAGTCGATCGTCAGGGTGCGATTGGTAAGGGTGGAAAGCTTCCGTGGCATTACTCGGCGGATATGAAGTTTTTTCGCGAGACGACCACGGGGCATGCCGTTGTGATGGGGCGCAAGACGTGGGTCACGTTGGGTAAGCCGCTGAAGAATCGGCTCAATATCGTGTTGAGCCGCGATCCGAGTATTGAGCCGCAGGAGTCGCTGATCGTGTTGAGTGATGTGGATTCGGTGTTGTCGTTGAATGAGTCGTTGACGACAGACTTGTTTGTGATCGGCGGCGCGCAGATCTATGAGGCGTTTTTGCCGCGGATTGAACGGTGGATAATTACTGAGGTGCCGCTGAAAGTGGATAAAGCGGACGCGTTTATGCCAGAGGGTTATCTCGGAGGCTTCGAAGAAGCCGATTCCAAACCGATTGGCGATGGATTAACCGTTAAATACTACGAGCGTCTAAAATAACTCTTCCAACGCTTCGTCAACTGACTTCACACCAACCACTCGCACACCCAGCAACCGTTCCAAACCCGCGACATTCGACGCCGGCATCACGATCTTTTTGAAACCAAGCGCCTGTGCTTCGCGCGCGCGTACGGAAGCCTGCATCGCGCCACGCACTTCACCCGTTAATCCCACTTCACCAAAAACCGCCGTGTGCGGATCGATCTGCGTGTTCTTGAAACTCGACGCGATGGCGGTCACGACACCTAAATCCGCTGCGGGTTCGTCGACTTTAAGTCCGCCGGCGATATTTACAAACACATCGTCGCCCGTAAGTTGCAGTCCCACACGCTTCTCGAGCATCGCGATCATCAACGCGACGCGATTCTGGTCCAGGCCCTGCGTCATACGCCGGCCCGTCCCATATTTATTTCCTGAAACCAACGCCTGAATCTCGACCAGCAGCGGACGCGTGCCTTCCATGCAAGCCGTCACGATCGAACCCGCAACGTTCTGCGGACGTTCCTGCAAAAACATCTGCGACGGATTCGCCACCGGCATCAAGCCCCGCTCGGTCATCTCGAAGACACCGACTTCATTCGCCGCGCCGTAACGATTCTTCACCGCGCGCACAATACGATGATTGTGATGCCGCTCGCCTTCGAAGTAGAGCACCGTGTCCACGATGTGCTCTAGCGCCTTTGGCCCGGCGATGGAACCTTCCTTCGTGATATGACCGATCAGGAACACCGGGACGCCGCGGTTCTTCGCGAGCATGAGAAACTGATGTGCGACTTCCCTCACCTGCGAAACCGATCCGGGCGCTGACTCAATCGAACCGGAGAACACGGTCTGGATCGAATCGACGATCACCGTACCGGGCTTGAGACGTTCGATTTCGTTAAAGATGTTTTCGAGATTTGTTTCAGGAAGCAGAAAGACATTTTTCGCAGTGACTGCGAGGCGTTCGCCGCGAAGTTTGATCTGGCGTTCGGATTCTTCGCCGGAGACGTAGAGTACGAGTGTTCCCGCGTCGCTCAACTTATCTGCGACTTGCAACAGCAGCGTGCTCTTGCCAATCCCCGGATCGCCGCCAATCAGAACCAACGTTCCGGGAACGATGCCGCCGCCGAGGACGCGATCGAATTCAGTCACGCCCGACGGAAGACGGCGGTCGTCCTGTGGTTCGATATCGGTGAACGCAACGGCCGTTACCTCGCGCAGCCGGAACCCATTTTTGTGACGTGAGGTTTGAGTCTTCTCTTCGACGAGAGAGTTCCACTCGCCACACTCGGGACACTTGCCAAGCCATTTGCCTGATTTGTGTCCACAGCTTTGACAAACGAATAGTGTTTCAGTTTTTTTCACGAATGACGGATTCTACAACAACTCTTTCACATTCTCCGTGGGCCGGCCGAGGACCGCGCGGTCGCCGCGTTCGACGATCGGGCGCTGCAGGAGATCCGGGTGCTCGACCATCAGCGCGATCAATTCGCTGTCGCTGAATTCGCCATTCGCTAAACCCAACTCCTTGTAAACCGGTTCGCTCTTGCGCAACAACTCGCGCGGCTTCATGCCGAGTTTGTGAACCAACTCCGTGAGCTTCTTCTTACTCAAAGGCTCGACGTAGTAATTGACCTTATCAAACGGAACACCACTCTCCCGGAGCAGCTTGTCCATCTCGCGACACTTCGTTCAAGTCGGTTTTTCGTAGACTGTGATCTTGTCAGGCATTACGGGAATATTCCTCTCACGCTCGTTGCTTCTGCAACACGGCCGACGGCCAGAATGTACGCGCCGGTCCGCATGTCAGTGTTGTGATGTTGCGCCATCTTGTACACCGCGTCGAATGCAGTATTGATCGTCTGCTCGAGAGTGTCGTTGATCTGCTTCTCCGACCAGAAGAACGAATACTGATCCTGCACCCATTCATAGTAACTCACCGTCACACCACCCGCATTCGCGAGAATGTCCGGGATGAGCATCACGCCCCGATCTTCGAGCACGCGATCGGCGCCCGGCGTGGTTGGACCATTCGCGAGCTCCGCGATGATCTTCGTCTTCACGTTGCCGACGTTCTTCAACGTGATCGCGTTTTCCAGCGCGGACGGAAGCAGAATATCGCACTCCATTTCGAGAACGTCTTCACACGGCTTCTCCTTCGTCCCACGAAGCCCCATCAACGAACCGGTTTCAGCCTTGTGCTTCAACGCTTCCGCGACGTCGATGCCGTTGTCAGCGTAAACCGCCATCTGTGAATCGCACGCGGCGATCACTTTCGCGCCGTCTTCAGCGACGAGCCGCGCGATGTTTGCACCCGCGTTGCCAAAGCCGTGTACGACCACACGCGCGTCTTTCAAACTCATGTTCTTCACGCGGCACGCTTCGCGCAAAGCGTAAAGACAACCGCGCGCAGTTGCTTCAGCGCGTCCCTGCGAGCCGCCGAGTGAAATCGGCTTACCGGTAACGACGCCGAGCTCAGTGTGCCCGCGCACCATCGAGATCGTGTCCATGATCCACGCCATCGTCTGTTCGTCGGTGTAAACATCGGGCGCGGGAATATCACGGTCTGGTCCAATGATCGGCGCGATCTCGAAAGCGTAACGGCGCGTCAACCGTTCCAGCTCGTTGCGCGAAAGACTCTTCGGGTCGCAAACGACACCGCCTTTGCCGCCGCCATACGGAATCCCGACAGTCGCACACTTCCACGTCATCCACGAAGCCAATGCTTTGACTTCGTCGAGCGTGACGTTTGGGTGATAGCGGATACCGCCCTTCGCTGGACCACGCGCGATGTTGTGCTGTACGCGATAACCCTCAAACACCTGCACGTCACCGCCGTCCATCTTTACCGGGATGGAGACAATTAATTGTCGCTTGGCATTCTGCAGCACGTGCCGCATCGACGCATCGAGGTCGAGATAGTCGGCTGCCCGATTGAACTGCTGTTTGGCAATTTCGAAGGGATTTAGCTCTTCCTGAAAAGCCTTTTGAGTCGCCATGCATTCCGCTCCTGGTAATGGGACTGTGAGAGCGGCGCTGATCCTATGTGGTTACGGGTCAGAGTTCAAGGGAACCCACGCGCGCGGCCGGTGTCTAAAGAGGCTGAGTAAGCTCCCGCGACCCGATGGCACCGGCAACTAAGCGGAGGAGTCGATGTTTAATAACCTGATTGAATCCAGTTCGCACGCAGGCGAATACAAGCGTCGCGGATCGTTCCTGCTCTTTACCGGCGCCACTTACGTCGTGATGTTTGTGGTTGCGGGCGTGGCGAGTATTTACGCGTACGACGCACGTCTGGAACAGCAGATTCTCGAAGAGGTGACGTTGCTATCACCGCAAGAGTTTCCGACCCAGGAAGTTGCGCCCGCGGCGCGTCCGGATCGTCCGAGAGAGACGAGCGAAACGAATCGCTTACCGGAACGCGCAGTCGCAATGGTCAGCGTCAACCGCCCTGAAGTAGTGCCGACCGACGTTTCGGCAACGCCGAGCAAAAACTTACCACTTCCAGATCACGGCGCTGCTTTAATCACCGGTCGTGACTTCAATCCCGAATCGATTGGTGGGCCAACTCGTGGCACTGGCAACGGAACAGGACAAGCAGCTGCGCAGCCGCCACGTGTGATAATTCCTGACGAACCACCACCGGTGCCCGATCCAACACCGGCCGTCCCGAAGATTCTCAAAGTTTCGCGCGTGTTGAATAGCCAGGCGTTGTCTTTACCATCGCCAAACTATCCGCCGTTGGCAAAAAACATCAGACTTCAGGGAACGGTGATCGTGCAGGTGTTGATCAATGAAGACGGCAACGTCATCCAAGCGAAGGCGACTTCGGGCCACCCGATGCTCGTCCCGGAAGCGCAGCGAGCTGCCATGCGAGCGCGCTTCTCGCCGACGGTGCTCGGCGATCAAAAGGTCAAAGTCCAGGGAGTGATTACTTACAACTTCATACTCGGAAACTGAATCCCCCGCCAACGCAAAGAGGTACGAGACTGCATGGTTCTCGTACCTCTTCCCGCCTTAAAGTCCGTGGTCTAAATAGCCACAGCCCAACGAACGATCTCGTCGAGCGCGTTCTCGTAAATCTGCTCCTGCGGCACGCCAAACTTCTTCGGCGCCTTGAACGAATGATCGCCGCCTTCGATCGCGTAAATCTCCGCCGGCGGATGCAGGTCTTTGACGAACGGTTGAATCTCTTCGGGCGTGCCGAGCGCATCACGCGTGCCTTGCACAAACAGCATGGGCTTTTGAATGTGTTCCAGATGCTCGACGCGCAACTTCGCCGTCTGGCCGGGCGGATGTAGCGGGTAACCGAGAAACACGAGACCGCTGACATCGAGCGCGAGCGGTTCCTCTTCACGCGCCGCGACAACTTGCGACGCGATTCGTCCGCCCATCGACTTGCCCCCGATCACCAGCCGGTTGCTCTTCAGCTTCCGGTGCTTCGCGATCGTTTCGATCACCGCTCGAAAACACGATTCAAGCTTCGGCTTTTGATCCGGAACTGAACGCCCCTGCTCCATGTAGATGAAGTTGAACGTCACCACGTCCAGACCACGCTCGGCCAGGCCGCGTGCAAACATGCGCATGAAACCGCTCAACTGGTTGGCGCCGGCGCCGTGGCCCAACAATGCGGTCAGGCCGGCGCGAATCTTTTTCGCCGCAGGATAAAGAAGCGCGGTCACGGATTCTTTATCGTTAACTTTAACGATTAGCTCTTCGGTTTCGTCAGGCATGTTTTATCTGGTGTTGGTTAGCCTTCCTTCGCGAGCATGGCCAGCGCATCCGTCTGTTCGTTCTGGAAACGTTTTGCCACACCGGCTTGAACACTCGGCGAGCTCTTTCCAAAGTAAGCAAGATTGCCGTCCGGTTTTTTGCGTCCGCGTTCAGCGTAGATCGCGCAGATGAGTTGTTTGTCGTACGTCGGATCTTCGCAATTACAGCTCAGCGTCGCGATCGCGCGACCCACGATTGGCGTGGCGCCGCCGTGCTGGACAGCCGTGGACCAGATCACGTTTTGAACGGCAAAACTTCTGGTATTAACGTCAACCTTGTTGTCTGCGAGAACCTTTGCCGCGAGTGGATCATAATGGCTTCGCTTGATGAATGCGTGTTGCGCTTTTTGAAACGCGTCTGTCTCGGCAGCAGCAATGCGTTTCCAGGCTGCAGTGAACGGCGCCGTACCAGCCGTGAGGCCCTGGAAGTCTTTGGCCCACGGAAAACCAGCTTGCGTGACGAAACGCTGAACAACACCCATCTTGGACGCCATTTGATAAGAACCGTATGAAACACCACCGGGATCTCCGGCGCCGGTGGAAACCACGCCTGGACCACGGCCACCGGTCTCGTACTTCGCTGAAAGTATTCCGACTTCGTCTGCCATAGCACTGCCGAGCGCGCCGGCTGCCGAAGCCACCGGGTTGCTGGGCAACGGCTGTGTGTTCTCAGTCGAAATCGGCGGCACTGGATTAGAAGCCACCGGATTACTCGGGAGCGGTTTTGTCGCGCTCTCGGCAGGTGAACCGTTAGGCAGATTCACGATGTCGCCGACGTTAATTCTGTTTGGATCTGAGATCTGAGGATTGGCTTGAAGTATCTGAGCCAGCGTCAGGCCGTTCTGAGCGGCGATTTTGGAGAGCGTATCGCCTGCCTTTACCGTATAAGTCATTTCTCGAGGGACCTCCGTTCGATTTGGCGAGGGATCGCATAGTAGTCAACGTGCGGAGGCGCCGTCAATCAGGTCATCGACAGGATTTACAAGAGTTACAGGATTTTCTTAAGAGAGGGACCTCCATAAGGAATCCTTGTAACTTCTGTAGATCCTGTCTAGTTCAGACGTAAACTCGCGGGACGCGATCGCCGATGCCGCACGTCACCTCATACGAAAGCGTGCCGGCGATGCGCGCGAGATCTTCGGCGCGGATGCGCAGGTCGGGGTTGCGGCGATCCCAACCGAGTAAGGTCACTTCGTCGTGTAGTTCGATACCTGCGACGTCCGTTACGTCGATCAACGTGAGATCCATCGAGATGCGACCCACCACCGGCGCATAAGTTCCGCGCACGATCACATGCGAACGATTCGAAAGCCCGCGCATGTAACCATCGTGATAACCGATCGGCAACGTCGCAATCAGACTGCGCCGTGAGACTTCGAACGTGCAGCCGTAACCAATCGTCTCGCCCGGTGGCACCCACTTCAACATGATGATGCGCGAGTAGAGCGACATCACCGCA
>DASUPR010000525.1:0-15752 GCA_036281015.1 Pyrinomonadaceae bacterium | reverse complement strand
TGCATGAAGTAATCAATGGCGGAACGACACTCATGCTCCCAAACGAGACCTTTACGCTCGTCTATTTCGACTACGCTGAAACGTTCGCGGAGTTTATTGGACCAGCGCAACGCGCCATCGAAGAGATGAAGAAAAATCCCGTTTTTCAACCACGCCACGACGACGATGCACGCATCCATTGCACGACGCTGCCGTGGATCTCGTTCACCAGTTTTTCGCACGCACGCAACTGGCGCCGCGAGGATTCCGTCCCGAAGATCTCGTTCGGCAAGTTCACGCAGGAGAACGATCGCACGCTGATGCCGTTCTCAGTCGAAGTGCATCACGCGCTGGTTGACGGCCTGCACGTCGGACGTTACGTGACGCGCATTGAAGAGATGCTCGCGCAACCGGAAGTCTATTTGAACAACTCGCGTTGATGCGTAAAGCGATCGTCCTCATAACACTGCTGCTCCTGCTCGCCGGTGCCGCGATCACTTTTTATCTTGTTCGTGAAGCACGGAAACCGTTACCGACGTCTGTTGGTTGGCGGCCACACGTTACCACGCACGCGGGCGACGGTACGCCGTTGCCTCGCGACAACCAACAACCAACGCAAGCCGGGTTCTCCGATCCGTTCGGCATTGCGATCGCTGATGACGGGACGATTTACGTCGCGGATGCAGGCGAGAGTAATCGCATTCGAAAGATTACGGGTGAGGGAATTGTCACCACGTTTGCCGGCAGCAACGAAGGATTTGCCGATGGTACCGGCGCTGCTGCTGCGTTCAACACACCGTCCGCTCTCGCGATCGATACGAACGGCAATCTTTACGTCGCCGACACGGGCAACAATCGCATTCGCAAAGTCACGCCGCAGGGTGACGTGTCGACCATCGCCGGTGACGGAACGGCCGGTTACGTCGATGGACCAGCCGCGCAGGCGCGCTTCAATGGTCCGATCGGGATCGCGGTCGCTGCGAACGGTAACGTCTTTGTTGCCGACAGTTACAACGATCGCATTCGAATGATCTCGCCTGATGGTCAGGTGAGCACTGTTGCGGGAGCCGGCACGCCCGGTTACGCAGATGGAGACCGCAACAACAGTCTGTTCGACACACCATGCGGTGTGATCGCGACTGCGGATGGATCGCTGATCGTCGCCGACACGGGCAATGATCGTCTCCGCAAAATCGCGCCGGATGGAAACGTCAGCACACTCCCCGTAAACATCAACGGCGAAGAGATTTCCAACCCGATCGGGCTCGCGCTCACACACGACAACTTTCTCTACGTCACGGAACTCGATCGCTCGCGCGTGATCCAGATCGCGCCCGACGGCACAGCACGCGTCATCGCCGGTCGTGGTTCAGGTTTCGCCAACGGTTCCGACGGCGCACGTTTCAACCAGCCCGCGGGCATCGCCGTCGTGCAGCGCACGGGCGAACTCTACGTCACGGACAGCGCGAACTACCTCGTGCGCAAGCTGAACCACACCGCCAATCTGGAGCCAACCGCTGCAGCGGCAGCAGAGACAGAAGTTGGACCACTACCGCGTCTCAGTAACGAAGTCCTGAATCAACAATCACTCATCTGGCCCATCGACCCGCAGGATCGTCCGCACGAGGTCGTCGCGACCCTCGGCGAGGTGCGCGGCAGTTTTGATTCAGACGACAGCCGTCACCATCTCCACAGCGGACTCGACGTCTTCGGCGCTTACGGCACGGTCGTCCGCGCTATTCATTCGGAAAAAGTCACCAACCCGCTGCCAAACTGGGGATTTGGTTCGCTCAACGAGGGAATGCGCGTCGGCCTTTTTTCTTACATCCACATGCACGTCGGCCGCGACAAAGACGCGAAGATGTTCGACGACCCGCGTTTTCAGGCAATAAACGACGCCGACGGAAAACTTGCACGCGTAAGAATCAAACGCGGCACACGCTTTCGTCCCGGCGACGCGGTCGGCACAGTCAACCGGATGTATCACGTGCACCTGATCGTTGGTCCATCGGGCGGCGAGATCAATCCGCTCCAACTCTCGCCGGTAGGTTTCAAGGACGACATAGAACCGATCATCGAAAAAGACGGCATTCAACTCTTCGATCAATCTGGTCCAAAGTTTGCCGAAAAACAAAACGGACGCTTGCTGGTCAGCGGCAAAGTGCGCATTGTCGTCGACGCGTTTGACCGCACGAACCTGAACGCGAGCCGCCGCCGGCTCGGTCTGTACATGCTCGGTTACCAGATCCTCAATAGTGACAACACGCCCGCGGCTGAGCCGCGAATTACACAGATCTTCGATCGATTACCGCCGGGCCGCGAGAGTACGAAGGTCGCGTACGCGGAGCAGAGTGGCATCACGGTTTATGGCAGCGAAACCACGAGATTTCTTTATGAAGTCACCAATTGGGTGCGTGATGGCAGGGCAAACAGAGATGCCTGGGACACCTCGAAACTGGCGCCCGGCGACTACGTGCTCCGCATTATCGCGCGCGATTACAACGGCAACGAAGCCCAGGAAGGCCGCGATCTTTTGATCACCATCCGATAAGAGCTAGAATACGCTTTGGTCAAGAACCTCCAAAACGAAGCCGCGTTGCCCGTTGACATCTCCCAATGTATTCGACGTGCACTCGACGAAGACATCGGCAGCGGCGACGTAACCACCGACACGATCGTTCCCGCCAACGCGTCGCTTCGTGGCCGAATCATCGCGAAACAAAACGGAGTAATCGCTGGCCTGCCGATCGCGGAAGCCGTCTGGCGCGAACTCGACGAACGCATCGCGTTCACGCCGCAAGTCACGGATGGCGCAAAGGTAGGTAATAAAACCATCGTTGCTGAAGTGGTTGGTCCAGCACGCGCGCTGCTCACCGGTGAACGCACCGCGTTGAATTTTCTCGGACGCATGTCGGGCATTGCCACACTTACGCGCCGGTTTGTCGATGCAGTCGCAGACGCGCACGCCGTCATTCTCGACACGCGGAAGACTGCGCCCGGTCTGCGTCTCACCGACAAGCTCGCCGTGCGTATCGGCGGCGGACAAAACCATCGCACCGGCCTCTTCGACATGGTCTTAATCAAGGACAACCACATCGACTTCGCCGGATCGATCACTGCCGCGGTTACGAGAGTTCGCGAATCAGGCACGAAACTGGAGATCGAGGTCGAGGCCCGCACGTTCGAACACGTGCGCGAGGCGCTGGCACTCGAAGTCGAAAGGATTTTGCTTGATAATATGTCGCTTGAGCTGATGCGCGAGGCGGTCCAGTTAACTGACGGCCGTGCAAAACTCGAAGCCTCTGGCAACGTATCGCTCGAAAATGTGCTCGAAGTAGCCCGCACGGGCGTGGATTACATCTCCGTCGGCGCTTTGACACATTCACCCAAGGTCTTTGATGTGAGTCTGGAGTTTGTTAACAAAGATGATTGAGATGTTTACTGACGCGACAACCGAAGAGATGTACCAGAAGTTGAAGCGGTTGTTGTCCGACACGGTGCCCGACTTCGAGCTGCGTCTCAAAGCGGAGCTGGCGGTTGAGATCAACCGGCTGAAAGTCGCAAAGAACGCTGTCATACTAGGTCACAACTACATGGAGCCGGCGCTCTTTCACTCGATTCCCGATTTCGTCGGCGACTCACTCGAGCTCAGCCGCAAGGCTGCGGAGACTGACAAAGACATCATCGTCTTCTGCGGCGTGAAATTCATGGCGGAGACGGCGAAGATTCTGAATCCGACGAAGAAGGTGTTGATACCGTCCGAGAAAGCCGGTTGCTCGCTGGCCGCGAGCATCACCGCTGAAGACGTGCGCGAGTTGAAGAGACGTTTTCCGGGTGTTCCGGTCGTGACCTACATCAACACCTACGCGGACGTGAAAGCGGAGTCCGACATTTGCTGCACGTCGTCTAATGCGGTGGACGTGGTTAATTCTTTGAAGACAGACAAGGTGATTTTCATTCCCGATGAATACCTCGCCGGCAACGTCGCGCGAGAAACAGGAAAGAAGATCATCTACCCGACACGTGAGCCGCGCCACCAGTATCCAAACGAACTTGAGTACGAGATGATCGGCTGGCCCGGACGCTGTGAAGTTCACGAGAAGTTCAGCGTTGAAGACATCGCAAACGTGCGCAAGCAGTTTCCGGACGTGGTGATTCTGGCCCATCCGGAATGCAGTCCGGAGGTTGTCGCTGCATCGGACTATTCCGGCAGCACGACAGCGATGATGCGTTACGTTGAGAAGACGCGCGCGCCGCGTTATCTGTTGCTGACCGAGTGTTCCATGGGCGACAACATCGCGGCCGCGAATCCTGACAAAGAAATGCTGCGACTGTGCAGTGTGCGTTGTCCGCACATGAACCAGATCACGCTCGAAGACACGCTCGAGTCGTTGAAGAAAGAGCAGTTTGAGATTGTGATCGACGAAGACGTGCGCAAGCGAGCACTGCGTTCGGTCGAACGAATGCTCCAGATTGGCCGCGAAGACTAGTCGCTGATATGGCAGAAACAGAGGTGCTAATCATCGGTTGCGGCATCGCGGGCGCAACCGCTGCTCTCCGGCTGGCGCGCAATCCCAATCGCCACATTACGCTCATCACTCGCGCGTCTGACAGTCACGAATCAAACACCCGTTACGCGCAAGGCGGCATCATCGGCCGAGGTCCCGACGACAGCGCCGAGTTGTTGTTTGAAGACATCATCGCCGCGGGCGCGGGTGTGAGCTCGCCGGAAGCTGCACGTATCCTGGCGACGGAAGGACCGCCGCTGTTGAATGAAGTACTCGAACGGGCAGCGGGAGTCGTTTTCGATCACGGCGACGACGGCTCTCCGATCTGGGGCCAGGAAGCGGCACACTCGCGTCGTCGCATCCTGCACGTGGGCGACGCGACCGGCCGCGCGATCAGCGACGGTCTGATCAGCACGCTCAGCGACTATCCGAATATCAAGCTCAAATCCGACGCTACCGCTGTCGACCTGATCACGTTTCCACACCACTCGCGCGATCCACTCGACAACTATCGCGACATCTCGTGTCACGGTTGCTACGTCTTCGATCGCGAAGAGAGCACGGTTCATCGTTACCTGGCGCGCGCGACCGTGCTGGCAACAGGCGGTCTCGGACGGATCTATCGCAACACGACGAACCCGGCCGGCGCACGCGGCGACGGTTTGGCAATGGCCCATCGCGCGGGCGCGCGAATCGCGAATGCTGAGTACGTGCAGTTTCATCCGACGGCACTCGCTGCGCCCGGTGCTGAAGGCATGTTGATCAGCGAGGCGGTACGCGGCGAGGGAGGTGTGTTGCTGACGCCGGAGTTGCGCCCGTTCATGCACAAGTATTCGCCGGAGTGGAAAGATCTTGCGCCGCGCGACATCGTGGCGCGTGCAATCCATCACGAGATGGAAGCAAACGGCTACTCGTTTGTGCTGCTCGACATCGCGTCGCACATGCCCGCTGACGCGATTCGCGAACGCTTTCCGTTTATTTATCACGAGTGTTTGAAAGTCGGGTTGGACATATCGCACGAGCCGGTGCCCGTTGTGCCGGCGGCGCATTACTTCTGTGGCGGCGTGCTGGTTGATGAGTGGGGCCAGTCGACGATCGATAACTTGTACGCGATCGGCGAGATCAGTTGTACGGGCGTTCACGGTGCGAACCGGCTCGCGTCGACTTCGTTGCTCGAAGGATTGGTTTGGGGAAATCGCGTCGCGATCGAGATCGAACGCGCGCTCGATCAGCCGGAGAACGGCAAGCTGCCGAAGTTCAACGACATTCCGCCGTGGGACGAGAGTGGCCTGAGTGCCGATCCTGATCCGGCATTGATCCAGGGCGACATGCAGACGATTCAGAACATCATGTGGCACTACGTTGGTTTGGTGCGTAGCGCCGAACGTCTGTCGCGCGCCATTCGCGAACTGCGTCACCTGTGGAACGAGATCGAGACTTTCTATCGCACCACAAAACTGTCTGACGGATTGATTGGCTTACGCAATGCGGTCGAGGTTGCGTTGATCGTCGCGCAGGCGGCGCAACACAATCGGCAGAGTCGGGGATGTCATTATCGTCAAGATTCTGTTTCGTTTGAAGGCGACCGGCTGATTTGATTCGGGCGAGTTGTATACTCGCGGCGATGAGTATTTACAAAGGCATCGCAGCAGGTGCTACGGCTGGGTTAGTCGCTTCCTTCGTGATGAACCAGTTCCAGGCAGCTTGGGGAAAGCTGATGGAAAACGAGGAGCGATCTCACGGCGCGCAGTCGCTTCAGCAGGGTTCGCCGCAACACGGTATCGGCCGCGAACTTGCGGAGCGCGGCGTCGATGAGTCTGATGACAACGCGGCCGTGAGGACCGGCAATATCGTCAGCGAACTGGTCTTCGCTCATCACCTCACGAAATCAGAAAAAGAGAAAGCAGGAACTATTGCCCACTACGCTATGGGCGCGACCTCGGGAGCGATCTATGGAGCCGTCGCGGAAGTGATGCCCGCAGCGACGGTGGCTGAGGGGTTACCGTTCGGTGCGGCTGTATGGTTGATTGCTGACGAAGTAATTGTTCCCGCGAGCGGGCTGTCGAGAAAACCGACCGATTATCCACCTTCGATTCACGTTTACGCGTTCGCGTCGCACCTGGTTTACGGTTTGACCACTGAACTGGTCCGCCGCGCGGTGCGCAAGGCTTTGAACGGTCACGCAACAGTTCATTAAAAATCGACCGAGGTACCGGCGCCTTCCGACTGTGCTTTCCGGAACAGATACTCGGCAGAAACAACGTCTTCGATCGCCAGTCCCAAGGATTTGAACAGCGTGATCTCCGTTAACGAGTTCCTGCCTTCTTTGGCTTGAATTATCACCTCGCCGACCTCGGCGATAATGCTGTCTGGCGTAACAGCGCCTTCTTTAGCAGCCAACAAATAATCACCCGCTTCGTTCAAAACAGACTCGCGACGGTCGGCAAAGATCCGCGCCGCCGCCATCGTGGCGGTATCGATTTCGCGCGACTGCGGTGAATGCGTGCCGATCGCGTTGATGTGTGCGCCATCCGCGATCCACTCTCTATTTAAAACTGGCTCGTGTGCTGAAGTCGCTGTAACGACGATATCCGCACCGCGCACAGCAGCTTCATTCGAACTCACAGCCTCAATCGGAAACGCCACCTTGTCCTGCATCTCACGAACGAGCCGATCCGAGTGCTCCTGATTTCGACACGCCACTCGCGCGCGCCTTATCGATCTCACACACGCCAGCGCCACGAGATGCGTTCGCGCCTGCACGCCCGCGCCGATTATTCCCAGTTCCGCAGCGTCCGGCCGCGCGAGCAATCGAGTCGCAACCGCCGAAACCGCAGCCGTACGTATCGCCGTGATCTGCGACGCATTCATCAACGCTAACGGCTCGCCGGTCTCCTGACTAAACAAGATCACCATTCCTTGATGCGCGTCTTTGCCAAGCGACGGATTACCCGGAAACACACAGATCGCTTTCATCCCAAACGCGCCGTGCTCGCCGTGACGATACGCCGGCATCAATCCGAGCAGACCGCGTGCGTCCGGCGGACGAATGATCGTACGCAACGGTTGAAAGACCTCTCCGCGCGCGAGCGACGCGAGCGCGTCCGACATCAACTCGATGCACTCCGCCATCGGCAAAAGCCGCGCGATCTGTTCACTATCGAGTACTAGTAGCTTCAGTAGTTCCTCCTCACAAAGACGATTACCCCAAAAGGTGAATCGCCCCTCACGACGCGCACGTAATGGTTAACGCTCTCCGCCGATTTTTACCTCAACTCCCAAAAAACTGCAAAAAAGCGCGCTGCAAGTTATTGGCACGGTCATTGCCAAAAGAGACGCCGGAGGCAGCAAGGATGAACAAAGGGTTGAAAAAAGGACTAATCACGATTGTTTGTTTAATCGCGCTCATGGTCACGGCAGTTCCCGCCGGAGCGCAAACGAGATCGCGACGCTACGATGGCCGGCGCTACGAACAGCGTTATGACGGACGTCGTTATGACCGGAGATGGGATGGCGATCGCTCAGTATGGGATCGGCATCGCGACAAGATAACCACTGCGGCCGGTGCCGGCGGTGGCGCACTACTCGGAGCCATCATTGGCGGCAAGAAGGGTGCGATTATCGGAGCGATAGCCGGTGGTGGTGGAGCGGCGCTCTACACCTACGGAATTCGAGATAAGGATAGAGACAGACGGTACCGCACGCGGCGCTACTAAGCAGTCTCAAACAAGTTCGGTCACACATTGAAAGATGAGTGGCCTTGTCGGGGCCCGGATGTGAAGGGGAGAGCACATCCGGGTCCTAACATTTTCGGGTCTCACCACATTTTGATTCTCAGCCAAATTGCTTTATGGTAGCTCCCTCCGTTCGTTGATCGTCCAATCTTCTGTTATAGATAGAGCCGCAATTATACCGACTTGTCGGAGACTGTATGGAATTCAAGGAAAACATTCTCGGCCTCATCGGGAATACACCTTTGGTCAAGCTGAACCGCTTGGCGCGAGGAGTCAAAGCCCAGATCTTCGCAAAGATGGAGAGCCTGAATCCGGGCTACTCAGTGAAAGATCGAATCGGCGTTTCGATGATCGAAGCGGCGGAACGCGAAGGCATCCTGAAGCCGGGCGGAACCGTGATCGAAGCGACGTCAGGTAACACCGGAATCGGTTTGGCGCTCGCGGCGGCAGTGAAGGGTTACAAGTGCATCTTTGTCATGACTGACAAAGCCTCGGTCGAGAAGTCGCGCTACTTAAAAGCGCTCGGCGCCGACGTCGTCATCACTCCCGTTTCCGCGAAGCCAGGAACACCCGATCACTACGTTTCAACTGCTCGCCGGATCGCCGCAGAAACTCCAAACTCTTTTTACCCCGACCAGTATTCAAATCCGTTCAATCCGGAAGCACACTATCGAACGACCGGACCCGAGTTGTGGCGCCAAACGGAAGGCAAGATCACGCACTTCGTTGCGGGACTCGGTACGGGCGGAACGATCTCCGGCACGGGCCGCTTTTTAAAGGAGCACAATCCGGCGATCAAAATCATCGGCGCCGATCCTTACGGCTCGATTTTCAAGAGCTTCAAAGAAACCGGCAAAGTTGTCGAAGCGACGCCGTATCTCGTTGAAGGAATCGGACAAGAGATTGTGCCGCCAAACGTGCACATCAAGTACGTCGATGAAGTCATCAACGTCACCGATCGCGAATCGTTTGAGCTGTCGCGTCAGCTCGGGCGGCTGGAAGGAATCTTCTGCGGCGGCTCAACGGGAACGAACCTGGCCGCGGCGCTTCGTGTGGCTGCAACCCTCGACGAAAACGCGATCGTCGTTTTCATCGTTTGCGATACTGGCGAGCATTATTTGACGAAGCACCATTCGGACGAATGGCTCAAAGAGAAGCGGCTGCTCGAGCCGCAAAAGATCACCGCCGGATTAATCACCGGGACCAAGAAACCACAGGCGCCGAAGATGCTCGTTACCGTCGCGCCTACTGACACAGTCACCGTCGCTCTTCAACAAATGGACGAGCTCGGCCTTTCGCAAATTCCCGTGATTGAGGAAGGAAAGTGCGTGGGATCACTGCGCGAAAATCGCGTGCTGGCTAAAGTAGTACGTGACCGTGAACTGCTCAATTCGCCCGTGCGTGAAGTTATGGAAACAGGTTTTCCGAGTGTCGACGTCGATGCCAGTTCCAATGAAGTGACGCGACGATTGCAAACCAGTCCCGCGGTGTTGGTCGAGGAGTATGGCCGCATCGTCGGCATCATCACGCGACACGATGTACTCGATTTGAAGCTGAACAACGTTGCCCAGTAAAGAAGAAAAAGTGCTGGCGGCGAATCGCGCTGCATTTCACAACTACCACATCTCCGACAAGTACGAGGCCGGAATCGCCTTGACCGGAACGGAAGTGAAGAGTGCGATGGACGGCCGCGTACAGTTGAAAGAAGCTTACGTTTCCGTGCGAGATGGCGAGGCGTGGTTGTTCAATGCCCACATTTCGCCGTATTCTCATGGCAATCGTGAGAACCACGATCCGCTGAGAACCCGCAAGTTGTTGCTTCACAAGCGTGAGATTTCGAAACTCGACGAAGCAACGGCCAGGCAGGGCATGACTCTCGTCCCGACGCAGCTTTACCTCAAGAATCGCCGGATCAAAATAGAAGTTGGTGTTGCTCGCGGCAAGAAGATGTACGACAAGCGCGAAGCCGAGTTGAAGCGAACGGTGGAACGAGAAACACGAGCGCAACTAAAGGAGCGCAACCGATAGAAATTTAAAATTAAGCTTTCCGCATTTCATATCCCAGGAGAACCCACTCACATGCAAGTTGAAGCCAACCGAGGTCCGATCGAAGAGCTTGACGTTCAAGCCCTCGCGGTTGCCGTGTTCAAGGATGAGAAGCCCGGCGACGGGTTCCTGAAGAAACTCGATGAACTTTCCGGCGGGCTCGTTCAGTCCGCCATTGATGCCGAAGAGTTTTCCGGCAAAGAAGGCGAGACCGCCTACTTCCATCTTGTCGGAAGCGACAAGACAAAGTTTCGGCGCTTGATGCTGATCGGCGTCGGCGACGAAAAGGACTATGCCAGTCCGCAGGTTTCGCAGATGAGCGGAACCGCGGTGCGCTCGTTGCGCAGCAAGAACGTGAAGTCGATCGGCGTGGTGCCGCGAGTGAACGGCAAGGATGAAGAGACCGCTCGCAGGGCCGCTGAAGGAGCATTTATCGCGCTGTTCGATCCCGATAAATATCGGACCGTTGAGAAGGAACAGAAGAAGGTCGATCGCCTGGTGGTGTCAATCGAAGGCGGGGACGAAGCCGCGCTCGACCGTGGTGTGAAAGCGGGCGCCGTCGTCGGCGAAGCGATCAATTTCACGCGCGATCTCGCAAACGAACCCGGCGCTTACATGACGCCTTCCGATATGGCTGAACGCGCCCGCGAGATTGCGAACGAGTTTGGTCTGAGTATCGACGTGCTCGACGAAGCGCGCATGGAACAGGAAGGCATGGGCTCGTTGCTCAGTGTCTCGCGCGGTTCGGAAGAGCCCGCGAAACTGATCATCCTGAAATACACACCTGCAGGTTCCACCGGTGACGAAAAAGAGTTGCTGTCGTTTGTCGGCAAAGGCGTGACGTTCGATTCCGGCGGCATCTCGCTGAAGCCCGGCGAGAACATGGAGTTGATGAAGTACGACATGACGGGCGCCGCCACAGTCCTGGGCGCGATGCGCGCGATCGCGCAGCTCAAGCCGTCGATTCCGATTCTGGGTGTTGCTCCGTGTACCGAGAACCTGCCGTCGGGCAAGGCGACCAAACCGGGCGACGTCGTGAAGGCTATGACGGGCAAGACGATCGAGATCATCAACACCGACGCCGAAGGAAGATTGATTCTTGCCGACGCGATCGCCTACGCGAAGAAACTCGGCGCGACCAAAGTCATCGATATGGCAACGCTGACCGGCGCAGTTTCGATCGCCCTGGGCGACGTCAACGCCGCTGTGCTCGGAACGGACCAGCAGTTGATCGACGAGATCATTTCAGCGGGAAGGGAAGTCGGCGAGAAGTTTTGGCAGTTGCCGCTCGACAAGGAGTACTCGAAACAGATCAAATCGGACATTGCCGACATCAAGAACGTCGGTGGGCGCAAGGCCGGCACGATCACGGCGGCGGCGTTTATTAAAGAGTTCACTGATGGTCTGGCGTGGGCGCACCTCGACATCGCCGGAACGGCCTGGGGCGACGAGGCGAAGCCTTACCGGTCCAAGGGACCAACCGGCATCGCTGTCCGGACGCTGTTGCGAATTGTGGACAGGGCGAGCGCGAAGTAGGGAAGTTTGGAGTTCGAGTTCTGAGTTCAGCCTTTAGGCTGTCTGTGTCGGAAGACAAGCTAATGCTCGAACTCAGAACGGAACTCAGACCCCGGGTTCAAGCTGAACTCAGGGAGGTGGGACTGGGAGGTAAGTGTCATTAGTCGTAGACAGTTAGTGTTTCCAGTAGTTGACACTTGTGCGGTGCCGTATAGACCTTTTCTTCGATTTTTAAGGCTTTTTTGAAGAATCGACCGATGGCATGGCGGTTGTAGTGTCGAATAGCAATCGCCAAAGGGTGCGAGTCGCCTTAGTCATAACGTCCTCGCCCCCTCGAATGCCGCTCGAGGTTATTATCCCGGCTCCCCTTTGGCACCCCCCTTCCAAAACCGAGCTCCCTGACAAACTGTGAAACTTTTTTGAGCCTCCGGCATCTGAGTACTGTAACGATCGGTTAGGCCTTGCGCAGGGTGGTATAATTTCGCGCCAAGCGCTTTCTCCTCTGGCAGCCTTGGCAATCATCGCTGGCTTTAAGGAGTCCAACAGAAGCACAGTGATCGACTACTACAAAGTTCTGGGCGTTAAGACGAATGCTTCCCAAGCCGAGATCAAATCGGCTTACCGGAAACTCGCGCGCAAAAGCCATCCCGACCTGAATCCAAACTCTGAAGCCGGACGCCAGTTTGCCCTGCTGTCGAAGGCGTATCACACGCTGATGGATCCGCAGGAGCGCGCCTACTACGACGAAAAACTCCGCGAGCAGAAGAACCGCAGTTATTCGATTCTCGATTCCAATAATCCGCATGCGAAGCGCGCCCGTAATCTCGCGGTGCAGGCGAAATGGGATCGTCTGGTAGACGAAGTGCTGGAACGCGATCGATTGGAAAACCGCGAACGCCAGCGTGCAGTCTTCACGACGGTTTCACTGTTTCTGTCGACGTTCTTCCTGGCGATGATGCGGCCGCAACTCTGGCAGTTGTTCTCGATCTGGGGCAAAGTGATCGTGCTCACTTTGTTTGTGATGGGCGTGTGGCATCTCGCAAACCGCCTGCGCGAATACCTGGCTCATTACACCTACCGGCCCGACGTGATTCAGGGGTCGATCATGCGAGGCCCGAGCTTGCCGGAGCAGCCGTTTACACGCTTCTCAGCGTACACGTTTTTGCTCGTCGGCTACGCGCTCAGCGCCGGTATCGGACTCTACATCGGCTGGCATACGCAGGACTTCTTTAACGACATCGCAACCATGTTTCGCGATGGCGCCGGTATCGTGCAATCGAGCGTCCTCGCGTACGCGTGGGCGGCGATTTTAATTCCTGACCTGATTATCTATCCCCCGATCGCGGTGCTCATTGTCGATACTGTGCACGGCATTACTTCGCGGATCGACTAGGCCGCGGCTGTTTTCGATTGGCCGAAATTCTTGCCTCCCCGCTTTTTGGTCGTGTATATTGCTGCCCCGTCGCAAAAACATCTCGTCGCCCCGAAAGGAGCACGGAAATGGGCAGGACAGTAAGTCAGCGGCAGTTTCTCGCCCAGAAACTCGAGACGCTTAATGAAGCTGAAGTGTGCGAGGTTCTGGACTACATTTCGGCAATGGAATCCCAGCTGGAATCAACGCGCCGTTCGAGAACCGTTTCATCCACTTGGGAAGATGAGGTGTTGTCGGTTTTGGCAGAGGCTCGCGAGAACCGGCGTGCGCGTCAGGCGTTTGAGTGGGAAGCAGTGCGCCGGAAAGCGGAAAAGCGAGCGGCAGCGCGAGTTGGCGCTCACCTCTGAATGGGCGAAGGGCAAAAAATCGAATTTAACTTTGTGCCGGCCATAATGCTTGCCGCCGGCGCAATCCTTTTCCTCTTTTCGTCTCTCACTTACGCGCAGTCAAGTAGGAATCTCACTCCGCTTCAGGCTGAGATCGAGAAACAACAACAACGGCTCAACTCCGGAGACGAAGAAGAACGCCGCGACGCGTTGATGCGGCTCGGCGCCCTGCATCGCGCTGAAGCGTCGCGCGTGGCTTTGCCTGCGCTCTCAGATCCGTCACCAATCATTCGCGTGACTGCGGCGAAAGCGATCCTTTCACTCGACCCGGCGGAGAGCGCGGCCGCGTTACTGCCGCTGCTCAACGATAAAGACGAGTTTGTTCGTCGCGAAACAGCTTACTCGCTCGGCCAGACGCGCAGCCGGACAGCTACTGCCGCGCTCAGCGAACGATTGTTGAATGACAAGGAAGCCGGTGTTCGAGGCGCTGCGGCCGTCGCTCTTGGAAGGATTGCGGATGAAGCGGGCGTCGTTGCTTTGGCGAGCACACTGGCGCCGGAGTTATCCGCACCCGTGAAAAGCAAACGCAAACGGGAAGAGAACGAATTTGTTTTGCGCGCGGCGGCTGAAGCTTTGGGACAAATCAAAAGCCGGGCTGGAACACAGGCGCTGATCTCAGCGGTAGGCAATGAGAAGTTCTCGAATGACGTTCGCCGTGAGGCGGCGCGTGCACTTGGCCTGATCGCAGATCCGGCGGCGATTCCGGCTCTTAAGTCCGTTTCAACCGCCGCCGATCCTTTTCTCTCTCAACTGGCTTACGAATCACTTCGCAAGATAAGCCGAACCAATCCTTAGGTCTCAGTCTTTTCGCGGCCCTGACCCTTCTTCGCGGCCTTCGAAGCTGCTGTCGGAATCTGTAGACCAACTCCACCCGAAAGCGTTTCGGTCGAGTCTGCACCGGCGCTGGCGCCTTGCGTCATCTCGTGAATCAACGCGCCGCCCGAGCTCTTCGAAAAGACCAGCCTGTTGCGAACGCCGTCGACGTCAACGTGAACCAGATCACCCAGGCCGATCTGTCCGGTCGCTACGAGGTTCGACAACGGATAGACCAGGAAGCGTTCGACTGCGCGCTTCAGATGGCGGGCGCCGTATTTGTAATCGAGCCCTTCCTTCATCAGCATGTCTTTCGCGGACTCTGAACACTGGAAGACAAACTTGGTTCCGGCCGACTGCATGATCCGATCCTGAACCGCTTGCAGTTCGAGATCGAGAATCTGCCGCAGGTGATGTTCTTTCAGCGAACGGAAGACCACCACTTTGTCGATGCGGTTCATAAACTCCGGCGAGAACTTACGCCGCGCCGCTTCGACCGCCGTGCGATAAATCTTCTGGTCGACTTCGGTATCGTTTGGCGTCTTGCTGCCTTTGCCCGGCGCGAAACCGATTCCACCGGAGATCAGTTCCGACATCTCGCGCGCGCCGAGGTTCGAAGTCATGATCACCATCGACTTCGAGAAGTCGACACGGCGGTTGTCGCCTAACGTCAACGTGGCTTTGTCGAGAATGCCGAGCAGCAGTTGCCACAAACTGTCGGAAGCTTTTTCGATCTCGTCGAACAGCACCAGCGAGACTTTCATATCGTCAGTGTGCATCCGATCGAGGTTCTCCTGGGTCAACATCGGCGAAGTTTCGCGATGACCGAGATAACCCGGAGGTGAGCCGATCAGCTTGGCGATTTCGTGCGAGTGTTGAAACTCAGCACAATCGATCTTCACGACAGCATTGGAATCGCCATAGAGAACCTCAGCGGCCGCTTCGATCACGCGCGTTTTTCCGGAACCGGTCGGTCCAAGAAACAGCATCGTGCCGATTGGCCGGTTTGGGGGATTCATGCCTGCCAAAAAAATCTGGTAGAGACCACTCATGCGCCTGACGGCGCGTTCTTGACCCACGATTCGAGCCGTGAGCCGCTCTTCGAAGTCCTGAGCGCGTGGGCTCTTTTGATCGGGATCGAGGAAAACCGTACCCGTGTTGTTCATCGTTCTTGTCATTTCCATCTCAGCTAACATCGGCTGCTCCTTGCGGCTCTGTCGGGTCCATTTTCCGAATCAACTGGTCAAAAACTGCTGACCTGTTGTTGTTGCAAGCAAGGAACGATCCGCACGTTAAATTGATGCGCCTGAATGAATTGAAGTTCGCCAACTTGAGTTTT
>DASUPR010000524.1:0-3461 GCA_036281015.1 Pyrinomonadaceae bacterium | reverse complement strand
CGAAGGCGGGGAAGTGCAAACAGACATCAAGTGGCCCAACGACCTGCTCGCGAACGAACGAAAGATCTGCGGCATACTTGCAGAAGCAATCGAGACACCAACCGGACGCGCGGTCGTCGTAGGCATTGGCATCAATCTGACGAACAACGCTTTTTCACAAGATTTGCTCGGCGTGGCAACATCCGTGGCGCAGGTATCCGGACGCCAACCGGAGCGGGAGTCGATCCTCGCCGCGCTGCTCAACGCACTCGCACGCTGGTATTCATTGCTCCACGAACCAGACGGCGCGCAGAAGATTGTCGCGGCGTGGGCCAGCCGTTCGTCTTACGCCTCGGACAAGTTGGTCCAGGTCACAAACGGCGATGAGGTCTTACAAGGCATCACTCGTGGCATCGAGAACGATGGCGCGTTACGTCTCGAGACTGCTCAGGGAATTCAGTTGATTCGCGCGGGCGACGTCACGAGCGTCCGGCCGGCGAGGATGAACGCTTAATCAATGCGCATAGTGCTGAACACTTTCGGATCGTTTGGCGACATCCATCCGTACATGGCGATCGCGATGGAGTTACAGGCGCGCGGTCACACGCCTGTGGTCGCAACGATGGAGATCTATCGCGAGAAGATCGAAGGCGCGGGTCTCGAGTTTTTCCCGGTGCGTCCGAATATTCCGCAGCCCAAAGAACAGGACGCGGAATTGATCGGGAAGATCATGGAGCCGAAGACCGGCGCGCGGTTCCTCACGGAAGAACTGATCTTTCCGGCCGTGCGCGACAGTTACAACGATCTCGTGCAGGCAGTCGCCGGCGCCGATCTGCTCGTGACGCATCCAGCGGCGCCTGCTGGTCCATTGGTGGGCCGCAAGCTCGAGATGCCGTGGATCTCGACCGTGCTCGCGCCGCTTTCGTTCTTTTCCGCTTACGATCCGCCGGTGCCGCCGTTCTGGCAGTGGACCAGCAAGCTCAGCGTACTTGGACCAGGCTTCATGAGGTTCTTCCTCGACACGATGAAGAGCACTTACAAAGCGCAGGCAGTCGCCGATTTCAGAAACGAGCTGGGGTTGAGCGATACCGGGAATCCGATGTTCGAGGGACAGCATTCGCCGTTGCTCGTGCTGGCGTTGTTCTCGAAAGTGTTTGCCAGGCCGCAACCCGATTGGCCGAAACAGACTGAGGTCACGGGATTTTGTTTCTACGACGGTCGTCATCAAATGCCGATGCCTGCCGAGCTCGCGCGGTTTTTGGATGATGGACCGGCGCCGATCGTCTTTACGTTGGGTTCATCTGCTGTTTGGGTGGCGCGTGATTTCTTCAGCGAGAGTATTGAAGCAGCGAAGCGTTTGGGCCAGCGCGCGGTGTTGCTTATCGGCGATGAACGCAATCGTCCGTCGTCTTTGCCGGACGGCATGATCGCAGTTGATTACGCGCCTTACGAGCAGTTACTTCCACGTGCGAGCGTCGTGATTCATCACGGCGGTGTGGGCACGACCTCTCAAGGTCTACTCGCAGGCGTGCCAACGCTGATCGTTCCGTTTGCTTTCGACCAGTCAGACAACGCCGATCACGCGCGGCGTCTCGGCACAAGCCGGACAGTTTATCGAAACAAATACCGCGCGGACCGCGTCGCACGTGAGCTCGACGAACTACTGTCGCGACCCGAGTACAAACAAAACGCCATTCACGTCAGTCAGCAACTGAAACAGGAAAACGGTCCCGCTCGCGCCGCGGACCTTATCGAAAATCTATTCCGTCAAATCTCGAATCGCGACGAGGAGCTTGTCTATGCTGCTGGCGATTGACGCGGGCAACAGCAACATCAAGCTGGCACTCTTCGACAAGAGTGAGCTAAAAGCGCAATGGCGTTTGACCAGCAGCGATCTCTCTCAGCTTGCCGAACTAGTTCCCAAAAATCTCGATGCAATCCTGATTGCATCTGTGGTACCGGCACTCAACCCGACGCTCACGCGCATCTCCGAAGAACACTTCAGCTTGACACCGGTGTTCGTCGATCACACCACACCCACGGGGCTGAAGATCCTTTACGATTCGCCCGCAGAACTCGGCGCTGATCGGATCGTCGACGCCGTGGCGGCGGTCGCGAAATACGGCGCGCCGTGTATCGTGGTAGATTTTGGAACCGCGACGACCTTCAACGCGATTAATGCAGCGGGCGAATTTCTCGGCGGCGCGATCAGCCCGGGACTGATGACGTGCAGCGAAGCGCTCTTTGCACGCGCCGCAAAACTGCCGCGTGTGAACTTCGAGCGGCCGGCGAAAGTAATCGGTGCTTCGACGATCGCTTCGATGCAGTCAGGGATTTATTACGGATACACCGGCCTCGTGGACGGCATGCTGGAACGAATGATCGCCGAGATGAATGTGAAGCCGCGCGTGATCGCCACCGGCGGTCTCGCACACGCGATCGCTTCTCGATACATAGAACTGCGAGACGACACACTGACCCTCGAGGGCTTGCGCCTCGTTTATGAACGAATTAAGACTTAACTACTTCAACTACTTCACCGAAATCGAAGACACGTTTGTCAGGCGGCGCGGCAAGCACCTGTTTCTCAGCCCGATGGACTGGGCGTTGATGGAAACCTGGAAACAGCAAGGCATTCCGCTGCACATCGTGCTCCGCGGCATTGAACGATCGTTTGACTCTTACGAGTCGAAACCGCGCAAGCGTACGGTGAAGTCGCTGCTCTATTGCCAGGAAGAGGTGGAAGCGCAATACGCCGAGTGGACCGAAGCGCGTCTCGGCGCGTCCTCGAGCACGAGTAGTGATGAAGAGAAGACTCCGTTTTCGCTCGACGCGATCACCGAGCACCTGCAAACGAATCACGACCTGTTGCTGCAAGCCGCCGCAGCGCGCCAGCCGGAAGACGATCTTTCCGAGGCGATGACCCGCGTCGCGGCGTTGCTCACTGAAATCGAACAGGATCTTGCCGCGGGCGTGACACTAAACACGCGTATGCTTGAGGACTCTCTGACCGGTTTCGAACGTTTGCTGAACAACTCCATATTCGCAGTTGCTAAGACGGACGATCTCGAAAAGCAAAAGACGGCGGTCAAAGAACAACTCAAACCTTATCGTAATCACATGGAGACGGAAGTTTATAATCAAACGTTCAATAACCTTCTGCTGAAGCGTTTGCGGGAGCAGTTTTCCGTGCCGCGACTCAGCTTGTTTTATGTCTGACCCCCAGGATCGCAACTGCGCATGCGGTTGCGGCAGGCTGAAAAGGAGAATGCAATGGCTGAAATGACAATCAGGCGCTTCGGCGTGCTTTCGCTGGCCAAGATGTACGGACTGCTCATGTTTATCTTTGGCCTGATCATCGGTGTGCTGTACGGGCTTTTCTTCATCATCTTCGGCGCCGCGATGTCCGCGATGGGCGGCGCCCGCGACGCGACTGCGGGCGGCGCAAGCTCGATTGTCATCGGCATCGTCATGATGATCGC
>DASUPR010000523.1:0-7443 GCA_036281015.1 Pyrinomonadaceae bacterium | reverse complement strand
GTTGCGCCACTTGCCGGCTTATTACGTGGCGCAAACGATCAGCCGTGCCGACGACGAAGGCGCCTACATGCCGGACGAGATCTTTCTCCGCACGATGGCGGCGTCATACGTCGGCAGAAAAGATCTGAAGCTGACGCCCGCGCGTTCCGCGCAAGTGAAAAGCTTCCAAGCCTGTTATCTCAAACTCGTCGCCGCGCTTGGTGGTCCGTTCGACATGGTATTGAAGACGTTGCAGGAACGCTCTGCCGTGATCAATCACCGTCACCGCATTACAGGTGATGCAGTTACGTGGATTATCGAAGAAGTGATCGCGATGAAAAACAAGATCAAAATCGACGGCCTTCAGGAAGCCATCGACGCCTTCATCGACTCGCAAATCCTCATCCCCGGCAGGTGGCAACCCGTCCCTCCCGAACAGCTCGAATCAAACACGCTCAAGTCACGTCTCTTACAAAAATTCCAGGAAAACCTCGAGACTTACAAGGAATCGATTTAGACAAGGAGACGAATCAATGAAACCAAGATGGCTCCTCTGGCTTGTTATAGGCCTCACCTTAATCGCGATTGGTTTTATTTGGGGATTTCATGCTTTTCATGACTTTGCTGAGACAAAGGCAAAAGATGCACTCATTATAGAAAGCGCAAAAACTTTACTACAGGTTGTTGGTATAGCCGCTTTGGGCGGGTGGCTCAAGTTTCTCTATGACGAAGTCACAGATCAACGCCGTGAGGCAGAAAAAGAAAGGGAGCAGGAAAGGATAAGCCAAACTGATGCTAATGAAATCCGGAAAGGCCTTCTTAACGATCTGATAGCTGCTCGTTCACGCGTTGAAGAGGCTCGCATAAAATACCGGATCGAGGAATCAATGAACGCTCTGGAGCAGTATAGGACAACAATTCTGGCAATCCTTGACGCACGCCTTAGTTTGTCGCGCATCTGGAATGCTATCGAAACTTCAAAATATTTATTCCCTGCCTTTGAAGAAATCAACACGAACCTTAACAAGATGAAGGTATATCTGGATGGATTGATAAACGAGTACGAAACTCAAATAGGCGCATTGCGTGAACTTCCGGAGGCGGAACAAATTGGGCATCTGCGTGAGCTGGAAGTATTCGGAGATTTTGTTGTTAACGCACCGACGAGTAAATATGGAGAGAACTTTCTTGTTAAAGCGTACCGTCCAGCGGTGCGCGAGATTAGGATGGAAGTGCTTCGCGCCCGACAGGTAAATATCGAAGCGCAAATAAACCAGGATTCAGGCTCGCAAGATTAGAGACTCATTCTGCTATCGTAAGGAAATCCATGATCGACTGGCTCAAGGTACGTAAACAGTTTCCCGTCACAGACAACTCTGCATACCTCAACACCGCTGCGGCAGGGCCGCTCGCGGAATCGACTGCTCAGGCGGGCGCCGCTTATTACGAGCAGATGATGAACGATGGCGACGCGCACTGGGATGAGTGGCTTGCAAGGCGTGAGGAGATTAGGGAGCAGGTAGCACGGTTTATTAATGCCGAGCCTGATGAGATTGGGTTTACGACGAATACGTCGAGCGGGATGAACGTCATTATCGATGCGCTCGAGAAACACGGCGAGGTGATCTCGTGCGATCTTGAGTTTCCGGTGACTACGATTCCGTGGATGCACCGGCGCATTCCCGTTCATCTTGTGAAGTCGGTCGAGGGTGTCGTAAGGCCGGATGACATTAGCGCCGCCATGAACACGCGCACGGGAATTATCTCGATGAGTTATGTGCAGTTTTCAAACGGCTTTCGTTCGAATCTCGAAGAGTTGGGAGATATCAAAGGGCAGCATGCGTTTGTGGTGAATGCGAGCCAGGCCGCGGGCGTTTTCGAGATTGACGTGAAACGAATGAAGATCGATGCGCTCTGTACGACCGGCCATAAATGGATGCGTTCGGGTTACGGCTCGGGTTTTGTGTACCTCAGCCGCGAGCTTCAAGCCGCATCACATCAACGCACGATCGGATGGCTCAGCGTTCAGGATCCGTATGCAATGCGAAACAACGAGGTGCACCTGCGTCACGATCTTTCATCGCGAAGCGAGCTTGGTTGTCCGCACTTCGCCGGTATCTTTGCGCTTGGCGCATCGATCGAGATGATCCAGGAAATTGGGCCGGCGAACATCGAGGCACGCGCGCTGGCGTTGAATCGCAAACTGACCTCGCGCCTGGATGAGGCTGGTTCGAGAGTGTTGTCGCCGCTGAGCGACGAAGCATACCGGTCAGCGGAAACGCTCGTGGCCGCAGACAATCCTGCGGAGACGGTTAGTAAACTCGCCTATGCGCACGTCAGCGTTACCGAAAAACCGCAGGGATTCCGAGTCTCGACGGACTTCTTCAACAACGAAGACGACATCGAAAACCTGATCGACGCGCTTATTTCTTAGCTTTCGGCTTTGGCTTCGCTTTCTTTGGGCCATCGTTCGAGCCGTCGCTCGCGAAATTCCTGTGCGCGAGCGAAACGAACTTCTGCATGATCGGTGAATCGTAACCGTTGCTCAACTGCGCGATTCCCAATTCCCAATTGATATGCGCGCCTTCGATCCACCAGCGGATCAGCCGCCCTTTTTCTACTTCCTCTTTCACGGATTGCAGCGGCACGATCCCGACGCCCATGTCTTCTTCAACCATGCGTTTGATCGCCTGCTGCCGGCTCAACTCCATCGCGACGCGCAGCGTCACACCCGCCTGCGCGAAAAACTGATCGATCAAACGGCGCGTGTTGCCGCCGCGTTCGCCGAGAATCAGTCGTTCACCGGCGAGCGTGTACGCATCGATCGTTCGTTGTTTCGCGAGACGGTGACGCGGCGAAGCGATCGCCACGAGTTGATCTTCGCTCAAGCGTTCAGTCTTGATGCCGCGCACGTCAACGGGCAGCGAAACAAACGCGATGTCCACCTCGCCCGCGAGAATTTGATCCACGAGCACTTCGCTGGTGCCTGACGTGACGGAGATTTCCGCAGCCGGATGCTGTTTGCGCAACTCTTTCAGAATCGCGGGCAACTGCTCCGTGAGCACCATCGCCGAAGCACTGCCGATCCGCAGCCGCCCTCGTTCGGCACCCGCCAGTTCCGCGATCTCATCCAGCGCCGCGTCGTGTTCGCGCAGGATATGCCGCGCGCGCCGCAACAGTTGTTCGCCCGCTTCAGTCAAAATCACGTGACGCGGCGCGCGGACCAACCCGCGCGCGCCGATCTCAGACTCCCATGGCCTGATCTGCATACTGATCGCGGCCTGCGTCACATGCACGCGCAACGCACCCGCGGTAAAAGTTCCGGTCTCCGCAATGGCTACAAAAGCTCTCAATTGTCGAATTTCCACAGCAGACTCCACGTATCACGATGAATTATCGGAATAATAAAATCTTTTAGTTTGGATTATAAATCACTGGCTCCTAAAATGCTGGAAAATGTTTCCAATGGTTTCTGGCCCAGCCGAGCCCCGAATGTGAGCACAGAGCGACGCACAGCAGATCTTTCTCCAGGCAGACGCTTACACACGCAAAATTCGGTCGCGGGTGTCGACGGCGGCGGCACGAAAACCGAAGCCGTGATCATGGACGCCCAACAACGGGTGATCGGCGAAGGTCTCGCTGGTCCATCGAATCCATTGCGTGTGGGAATCGCCGGGGCCGCGGCCGCGGTGCGCGAAGCGATCGATAGCGCGTGTGCGTCCGCAAAACTGCGCCGGGACGACCTCATCGCGGCGCAAATAGGTTTGGCGGGCGCGCGACGGCGGGAGTTGCGCGAACGTATGCGCGAGACGCTTATGCCGCTCGGCATCGGCGAGATCGAAGTCGTCACCGACGCAAACATCGCGCTCTACGGCGCGACTGACGGCGCGCCCGGACTCGTAGTGATCGCCGGAACCGGATCGATCTGCTGCGGCATCAACGCGCGTCAAAAACGTTTTTGCGCCGGCGGCTGGGGACCGATCGCGGGCGATGAAGGCGGCGGCGCATGGCTGGCGCGCCGTGCTTTGCGCGCGGTTGCGTACGCTTCAGACGGGCGTGGTCCAAAAACGCTTTTGACCGAACTGGCCTCGGCATACTTTCACGTCACCGATCCGGACGATCTGACGACTGCGATCTACGCGCCCACGATCACCAACGAGCGGCTCGCCGGTTTTGGCCGCGACGTAGTCAACGCCGCGAAGCGGAGAGATCCGGTCGCGTTGCAGATCGTGGCCGACGGCGGCGCCGAACTCGGCCTCGCGGCAGTCGCAGTGATTCGTCACTTGCAGATGGAACGCGAGCGTTTTCAGGTCGCGTACGTCGGCGGTGTGTTTCGTGCAGCCGGCGACCTGATGCTCGACCCGCTTCGCGCCGAGGTGAGCAAGGTCGCGCCGAGAGCATATTTCGAGCCGCCGCACTTCGCTCCGGCGGTTGCGGCAGCTAGAATGGCCCGTGAACGCATCAATCATGTTGCTCTCGCAGTTTGATCCCAGATGACCACTGAACGTAGCGGCGCGCTTCCGATCACCGAACAAGAAAATCCGCGTTCACAGCATCTAAGTTCTCAATCCTCGCGCGAGATCGTTGAGTTGATGAACTCGGAGGATGCGACCGTAGCTGCGGCTGTGCAACGCGTGTTAGACGACGTTGCGAAAGCAGTTGATGAAACCGTCGCACGGTTGCGCAGCGGCGGAAGGCTTTTTTATATCGGCACAGGCACGTCGGGAAGACTGGGAGTGCTCGATGCATCGGAGTGTCCGCCGACGTTTGGCGTGTCGCCCGAGTTGGTCCAGGGTGTGATCGCCGGTGGTTACGATGCGTGTCATCGCGCTGTCGAAGCATCTGAAGACGATGCAAACGCGGGCGGCAGTGATTTGCACCAACGCGGTTTGTCCGGCAAAGACGTCGTAGTCGGCATCGCTGCTTCGGGCCGAACGCCTTACACCGTTGGCGCGGTGACTTACGCGCGTTCGCTCGGCGCGTTCACGGTTGGATTAACGGTCGTGCCGGATTCACCGATTACGCACGCGGCTGAGTTGAGCATTGTTCCGGTTGTTGGACCAGAAGTGTTGACCGGCTCGAGCCGTCTCAAGGCCGGAACGGCGCAGAAGATGGTCCTCAACATGATCTCGACGGCGACGATGGTTGGGCTCGGATACGTCAGTGGCAATCGCATGTCCAACTTGCAGGCGCGTAATGTAAAGCTGCGGGACCGAGCGGTGCGCATTGTAATGGCCGAAACCGGCAGGGATTTTTCGGATGCAGCCGCGGCGCTTGAAGCGTCGGAGTGGAAGATTCCGGAGGCAGTGCAGCGGCTCAAAGCTTCATAGATGAAAGCTCTCGATCTCATCATCATCTTCGGCTACCTGATCGGGATAGTTCTGTTTGGCGCCTGGTTCGCACGCAAGCAGAAGACGACGAGTGACTACTTCCTCGGGGATCGATCGGTGCCGTGGTGGGCCGTCGCTTTCTCCATCGTCGCCACGGAAACCTCGACGATCACTTTCATCTCCGTGCCGGGAATCGCTTTCGCACGCGGCGGCAATTTTCAGTTTCTGCAACTCGTCTTCGGTTATCTGCTCGGGCGCATTGTCATCTCGATACTCTTCATCCCGTCTTACTTCCGCGGTGAACTGCTGACCGTCTACCAGCTTCTCGATCGACGCTTCGGCGGCAAGATAAAAATGCTGGCTGCGTCGCTTTTCGTCGTGATGCGAAACATCGCAGACGGCATTCGTCTTTTGCTCACGGCGATCGTGCTCGCGGCTGTGTACTCGTCGTTTCAACCGAATGCGAGCGCCGAGACGATCGCGCTCGCAACCGTCGTCTCGATCGTCGTGATCGGACTCGCGATGATCACGTTTACTTACTTCGGCGGCATGGAAGCGGTGATCTGGGTCGAGGTGGTACAACTCGGGATCTACATCGCAGGCGCGATCGCCGCCGCAATCGTGTTGATTAACTCGATTGACGGCGGACTGGCAGGCGCTACTGCGCTCGCGAGTCAGTTCGGAAAGTTCTCAGTTTTCGACTTCGCTTTCGATTACACGAAGACCTACACGTTTTGGTCGGGACTCATCGGCGGCTGTTTCCTGACGATGAGCACGCACGGCACGGATCAGTATCTGGTCCAGCGTTATCTCTGCACCGATCGTCCGCGCCACGCGACCGTCGCGTTGCTGACCAGCGGCGCGATCGTGCTGGCGCAGTTCATCGGATTTTTATTTATCGGCGTGTTGCTGTTCGCGTTCTACTATCCGGATACCGCGCAGTTCACGAGTGGGGATCGCGTCTTTCCGGACTTCATCACGAAGCACATGCCGAGTGGTCTTTCGGGTCTGGTCGTGGCGGCGATCTTTGCGGCGGCAATGTCGTCGTCGCTCAACTCGATCGCGGCCACGGCGGTCAACGATCTATACAAACCATTTCGTCCCGGGCGCAGTGACAAGCACTATCTGAAAGTCTCGCACGTGCTGACGCTGATCTGGGGAGTGATACAAATCGGAGTGGCGTTGGCGGTTAGAAACCAACCAGGATCGGCGCTCGGTCAGGCCCTGTCTATTGCGTCGCTGATCAATGGACCAATACTCGGCGTGTTTCTGGTCGGCACGTTTCTGCGTCGCGTCACACAACCGGCCGCGCTGATCGGCATGATCGCGAGTCTCGGGGTGATGCTTTACATCTTTTTCGTGCAGAAGCAGATCGCGTGGACGTGGTACGTGTTCATCGGCAGTTTGATTACCTTTGTAGTGGCGTGGCTCGCGAGTTTTGCCTTCCGGCCTGCGCCTGCGGAACTCAGACAGGAGTTGGAGCTTGAATGACGTTTAAGTTGAATCGTTGTCTTTCATTCGTTTTGGTGTTGATGTTACTGGCGCTGGCGGCGTTACCGGTGCGTCCGCAGGACGCCGTGGTCGCAAAGGCGCCGAAAGTCGTGGCGTTCAAACGCCAACCATCGTCCGCGGCGTTGAGGTGGGCCAACGAAGAATTGCGCAAGATGTCGATGGAAGAGAAGGTGGGCCAACTGATCTCGGTCGGCATCAACGCCACTTTTCTCAACCAGGAATCGGAGGCGTTTCGCACGCTGAAGCATCACATCGAAGACAACAAGGTCGGCGGCATCATTCTCTTTCGCAGTCCGGTCTACGAATCCGTAATCCTCGTCAATCGCATGCAGCAGTTGGCGAAATACCCGCTCCTGATCTCCGCGGATCTCGAATCCGGCCCGGGCATGCGTTTCGACGACACAATCAACTTTCCGTGGAACATGGCGGTCGCCGCGACCGGCAATCCCGATTACGCGCGGCGCCAGGGCGAACTCACCGCTCGTGAAGCGCGCGCGCTCGGCATTCAACAAATCTTCGCGCCGGTTGTAGACGTCAATAACAACGCCGCGAATCCCGTGATCAATGTTCGTTCTTACGGCGAAGACCCGGCCGACGTGGCGCGCTTTGGCGCTGCGTTTAC
>DASUPR010000522.1:0-13153 GCA_036281015.1 Pyrinomonadaceae bacterium | reverse complement strand
AAACGCGACGGCTTCGGGGCCACTGGAAGGAGCCGCAGTAGTCCCGCTGGTACCGTCAATGCTTTCGATACTGTTCTCCAGAGAACTGGCGCCGCCGGTCTTGGACCCAGTGCTTGTGGTGCCCAACGGAACCTCGTTCATCGGCTCCTGGGCTTTCAATACACCCGGTGTCATCACGGCAATCGCCAATAAAAACGCCAGGCTGAAAACTCTCGATTTGAGAATCATCTCGTACCTCCCTTCGCTTTTAGGCTTGCCTGGTTCTTAGGCCAATCAATCCAGCTGATCGCCTCCACAATCGAGTCGGGTGACTTCATCCCCGGACAACCGCCCCAGCGTTCAAGCGGTTCGTTGCCGAATTTGATCACGCCGATGTGATTGGAGAGATCTTTGTCCACTTCCGGATCAGGATCGACAAAGCCGAGCTTGCGCCGAAGCAATTCCATATCGTCGGGTTTTCCCGTGAGGAACAGCCAGCCGGGCCCCACTTTGTGCATGTGCGCATAGTGTTTGAGGGCTTCGACGTTGTCCTCTTTGGGTTTGAGACTAAACGAATAGAAGAAGATATCTTTGCCGACACGATTGCCCAGAAGCTTCTGAACCCTGACAAGGTTCCTCGTAACCGGCGAGCAGATGCCTTCACACTTTGCATAGAACATGTTGAAAACCACGATCTTGTCCTTGACGAGATCGTCGTAGAACCGGACAGTGCGCCCTTCCTGCGTAGTCAGAGAGAGATTCGGAAAATACCGGTCCCGGGTCCGTTCACGTGATGGAATCACTTTGAACTTCGATCCGTTCCCGACTGACTGCGCGGCGCCAAGCACTGGAAGCACGAAAGGCGCGGCGCCCAGTGCGGCTACCAGATTTCTGCGTTTCAAGTCTGTCATAAGAATTCCTTTCTTCAGATTCACTGAGTCCAGGTCTTCCCGCTAGCAGCAAAGTTGTTGCGCGGGAACACCACACAACAACTAAGGGTTAGTCCTGTTATCGCCGACGTCGTCGATGAGACCGAGCACCATCATGGCGTGGTCTTCGTGAACCACGTTGTGACAGTGCAGCGGGAGACGGCCAACGAAGTCGCGGAAACGGAAATAGACTGTCGCTTCCATGTTGTGCTCTAACCTGAAGACGTCTTTCCTCCCCCGGGTAATCAGTCCGGTGGCTGCCGGTGGATTGCCGTTGATGGAAAGAGTTTGGAACTCTTCGAAGTGCATGTGAATCGGGTGTTGCCAACCGCCCGAGTTGTTCTGGAAGATCCACTTCTCGACGCTGTTGCGCTTGATTCGAAAACGTGGCGCATCGTCGCAGTCGCCCACGAGCCGGCCGTTGACTTGCCACTGACCATTGCCGCGTTCGAAACGGAACGTGCGCGTGATGCGTGGCGCGTCGTTGGTGTTCGGGAAACCGTAGAAGTAGACCGCCTGGTTCGCGGGAATCGTTGCCGGATCGATACTGTTGTCCGCAACGACCGGGCCGTCGACGATGATCTTGAGGATCTTGTCGCCCTGGCCTGCGCCGACAACGTTTCCATCCGGACCGCGGCCGTCGTCCTGCTCGAGACGGTTCTCGATGTAGAACGTCTTTCCGGCCTGACCGGTGAAATCGACGATCACATCGACACGTTCGGCGACCGAGAAGCGCGCGCTGTTTACCTGCACCGGTTTCTCCAGCAGGTTGCCGTCCGTCGAGATCTGCCAGAAGGACTTGGTCGAGTTGTTCGGACCAAGGATGAACATCTGGTAGAAGCGCGACGGGCCGGTATTCAACCAGCGGAAGCGATAGCGGCGCGGGCTAACGTGCAACACAGGTTGTATCTTGCCGTTGACAAGGAACTTGTCTCCGAGGATGCCGTCTGTGTTGAAGAGATCGAACTTGAGCAGTCCGGTCTGGTTATCAAAGACCTTGTCGTTAAAAACCATGTAGATATCGAAGCTGGTGAGCGGGTTCTGGCCGTCGCCGAAACTCGGCAGGCGGAAACCTGTGTTTTCGTCACCAGTATCGAATTCATTAAAGAGGATGTATGCGCCGGCGAGTCCTTTGTAGGTATTCTCGGCCGTATGATCGATGCGGTGGTCGTGATACCACAGCGTATGCATTGCCTCTTTGATGTCACCAGTGCCGGGATGCGTCGAGTTAATACCGGCGTAAACATTGGGGTAGTGGTGATCGTAGAACTGACCCTGACCCATAAAGAAGCAGGGGAATCCGTCACTCTCGAGGGGCGTGTGGCCGTTGTGCAAGTGATTTGTCACTGACGGGAGACCGAAGCCGCCATTGTTGGTCGGAAGATTGTTTCTGAGACGCAGCAGCACGGAGCCGTTGCCGGGGCTGCCTAGGTTGCCATAACGCTCGACGATTAGTGGCCCTGGAGTAATTCCGTTAAAGCCCCAGATCGTTTGTGGAGGCAATTCGCCCGAGGGCGCCATCAGCGCGGTGCCCTGCTGCTCGGACATTTCGTAAAAGCGTTGTGGCGGAAACTGCGCGAACGCCTGATGTGAAACGGTGCGTGCTTCACCCGCGGCCGTGTTTGGTGCAATGGTCGGTGCGGGGGTTAGCGATGCGACTGGCTGGAGTACAGGCAGTCGCGGCATAAGTTCCTGGAAGGGGGTTGTCGGCGGACTGTTGGGTTCATCGTCAACAAATCCGGCGCTTGTTAAAGGGCGTGCACTAAGTCCTTTCTTTGGGATGAGCATACCAGCACTAGTAAGCAATCCCATCTTTAAGAGATCGCGACGTTTAAAGCCGGCCGCGATCAATTCGCGCCGGTTGTTGGCCGCAATCTCCTTGTCCTTTTCTTTTCGTCTATTCCGTTTGGAGATGTACACCATCGGGAAGCTCCTTTTCCTGTTGAAAAAGTAAGTCCAAGTCCTACCCAGGCAAGGTTGCTCTACTCTGGCTCTGGTTTATTGATGTTAGAGAGACTCCTGCTTACAAGGCGAAACAAACATCAGCCGGGGTCTCGCGATGTGAGTGGAAGCAACAGCGATCCAAGGTCTGGGCTTCGGCAGGGCTACCGAATGCGCTTGGACCAACGGTTAGTTAAGTGGCGGGCAATTTACTTTCCCTTGCGATTGAAGTCAAGAAAAAAGTGCGGCGTTATGCCGTCACGAGAAGTTGAGTCTCGCTTTGTTAAATTAGCTTCAGGGATTACTATCTCGATAACACGATCGGAGGGGTAAACAATGTTCTCGATTCGCAGTCTTAGCGCACTAATTATTATTGGCTTGCTCGTTATATCAGCCGCAGTCACACCTGCTCAAAAGAAAAACCGTACGAAAGACGCCGCGCGTCATGCCGGCGACGCTTCGGAGACGTTCACTGAGATCATGAACGTGAAAGACAAAGCCATACCGCAGGAGCTGCTCGACACTGCGGAAGCGATAGCCGTTTTTCCGGGCGTGATCAAAGCGGCGTTTGTAATTGGCGGACGCGGCGGACAGGGCGTGATTAGTCGTCGAGTGAAGGGAGGTTGGAGCGCGCCTGCGTTCTTCAATCTCGGCGGCGGTAGTTTCGGTCCGCAGATCGGCGCACAGAAGACTGACTACATTCTGCTGATCATGAACGAGAACGGCTTGAATGGTTTATTGAAAGACAAGTTCGAGCTTGGCGGCGAAGCGGCGATTGCTGCTGGTCCAGTCGGACGTGAAGCAGCGGCTTCGACTAATCCGCGACTCGACGCCGGCATTCTTTCCTACTCGCGCAGCAAAGGCGCGTTCATCGGCGCCGCGTTGAAAGGCGCGGTGATCTCTCCCGACAACGATCTCAACGAAGCAATCTACGGCAAGAAGGCTGATGAGGTGCTCAAATCGCCGCCGATGCAGATCGGACAGATGCCTCCTTCAGTTCGGATCTTTCCGCGCACGTTGGTGCGTTACTCGATCCGATAAAACAGTTGTCAGAACAAATGCTTGACGCCGTTGTGTGTGCGACCTAGAATGCTTCGTCACCTCCAGCGGTCGACTGAGTTCTTACCTGCAAGCGGTCTAACGTTAATCGGGCTTAACCAAGAACTGCTCAACGAAGAATGCTCCCGCGAACACAGCGACAAAAAGAGATTCTCGATTACATCACGCGTTTCCTCGAGCGCCACGGTTATGTTCCGTCGTACGCTCAGATCGCGCGGCAGTTTGGTGTGAAGTCGCGTGCAACGATCGCGAAGCACATTGCAGCGCTCGAGCGTCGTGGTCTATTGGTCCGTGAGCATGAAGATGGATCGTTTGCGCTGAATGTAAAAGTTGAAGACAAGAGCGCTGATTCGCTTTGTGAAGTGAAGCTGCTTGGGAGAATCGCCGCGGGTGCGCCGCTGGAAGCCGTCTCGGACGATGGTGATGAGCGGATTCCGGTGCCGCGTTTTCTGCTCGGGCGTGTGAAGCCGGATCGAGTTTATGCGTTGAAGGTGAAAGGCGATTCGATGATCGACGAGCACATTTGCGACGGCGACATCGCGTTGATCGAGAATCGAACCGACGCGCGCGACGGCGAGATCGTCGTGGCCTTATTAATAGAAGAGAACCAGGCGACGCTGAAGCGTCTGTATCGCCGCGGCGCGAATATCGAGTTGCAGCCGGCGAATTCACAACTCCAACCTCTTACTCTCCCCGCCAGTCAGGTCCGCGTGCAGGGCATTTTCCGCGGGCTCCTGCGGCCTAGTGTTTAGTGAGTTTTTGCCCGTTTTTCCAGTTAAAAGCCGCTGAGCGGCATGGTTTCGGATCGTTGTAACCAGTTGTCGGCTGGGTACTTGGCGTTTGCGGAGATCAGGTGCAGTGTGTAGGCGTGTCTCGACCGTGTGGATCTGTTTTCGTAACTGAGATGTGGCAGCAAGCCGTTTAGGACGATGAGTGTTCCTTTTGGCACTTCGAGTGGGACGAGATTTTTCGTCGGCCACGGCTCGTGGTCGTAGATCTCAAACTCCATGCGATCGGTTTGCGATCGTCGCCAGCGTGATTTCAAACCGTGTCGATGTCCACCGGGTAACGCCCAAAGACAGCCGTTATCGACGGTCGCATCTTCGAGCGCGAACCAGAGACCGGCGATGTCGATCGGCTCGGTGTAGAGAAACGTGCTGTCCTGATGACAGGTGACTTCGCCGCCGATGTTTGGTTGTTTGAAGATGTACATCGACTGAAGCAGGTAACAGTTCTCGAGTCCGATTGCTTTCGCTAACTCTTTGATCTTTTGACTGCGTGAGAAGCGGTTGAAAACCGGATCGAGATCGTGAAGTGCGTGGCCGATCTTGTTGATCGACTTTTCTTTCTCGTATTTGAGTGTGCCGTCGGGGTTGAAGGCGTTCTCTTCGAAGAAGAAGCGGATCTTGTCGCCTGAGGTTAGGAAGTATTCGTCTGTGGTCCGGTTCTGTTCGTGAGTTGAAAAGATGGAGACTACTTCGGCGGGATCGAACTCCTGGACCAGCTCTTCCGCGCGCGCTCGCAGCCGATCGCAATCGCCTGTGTCAACAAACCGCTCCAGCACGAGATACCCTTGCTCGTCGTACTGTGCGATCTGCTTTGGTCCGATTATTTGTTCGTCAAATCCCTGCTGCACGCTTGGGTTAACCTGTAAGACAAATCTCTGAAACTGACGCCCTTGGTTTCACCTTCGGGAACATATTCGAAATCTGCTGGTGCAGTGAAGTCTGATGGATCGTTGAAATCTTCCCACTGCTTCACCGCGCCGCCGAAGGTTTGCATGGCCTGCTTGACCTCTGCGTTTTCGACGGCGCCGAGTTTTCCGTAATAGAGTTCCCAAAAATGTTTGCGTGCGGTGTCGGCTTCAGTCTGTGTTGAGGCGTTTGCGAAAGCGGCGGTGCTCTCCATCGCCTTGTTGTAAAGTTCCTGTTTGCTCTTATAGAGCGTTTCCGCGGCGTCGCGCTTTGGCTTTACGACATACTGGTAGATCCCGAAACACAGAGTCGCGGCGCTAATGACTGCCGCGGCTATTTTGAGTGTGAGATCCCAATTGAACTTTGCGGCGGCAGGTTTGTTTGACTCTTCAGGTGTTTTGCTCATCAGGGGAGTGTGCAGTGGGCCAGCTCAGTTAGCTTTCTTTTCAACGATGAAGCACGCTTTGGCGTCTTCAGTTTGAATGATCGTGGCGCGGCCGTCGGGATTTGGTCCCTTCTTAGCTTTTACTTCGTTGCCGTTCGAATCCTGAACGTACCAGCCGGCGATGGTCTTTTTATCGTTTTCCTGTTTGACGTCGGCGAGCAACACGATGCCTCCGCAACAGGTCTTGACCTTCATTTTTCCGACCGTAAGTCTTTTCAGTTTATTGGTGACGTCGGCGCACCCTCTACCCGCGAGCGGCTCTTTCGTCTCCGAAACCTGCCCACCGGTCTGTCCACCAAACGCAAATGGGGTAACCAAGCATAACGCGCAAAGAAGTTTTACGATTGTTCGCATAGATACGTCCTTATATAGAGGAACTGTGATGCGGTCATATACTGGCGGCAAGCACGATGTCAAGGTTTTTGAAGGTACGGGTAGTGGTCAATTAAACTGTGTCTGATCACAACTTTCCCAGTGGTCCAATTCATAGAAGTGGAGTCAAAAATACGTCACAAAGAAAACAGCCACTCACGCGAGTGGCTGTAAATACTTGATTCTGTTGGAGCCGGCTGCCGGAATTGAACCGGCGACCTTCTAATTACGAATCAGACGCTCTACCAACTGAGCTAAGCCGGCTTAGGCGACAAGGACGCGGAACACGTGTTGCACTATACGAACGCGGGATTTGTAGTGTCAAGCAGGAGTACATACGATGCCAAAAGATGCAACTAAAAACCTGGATCGATACAAAATTCGCGGTGGTCACTTGAACGAACACGAGTTTGAAGCCCAGAAGGGCGCCGAGAAAAAGCAAAAGGCTACGCCTAAGCAGAAAGTGTCGAAAACGACGCCACCGAAGGATCCGAAGCACTAGAGGTTCGAAGCCCTGGGGGCGCGACACAAACGGCCCGAGTCGGCCATAATCACCACATGCGTGTACTGCCCCTGAGGCATCTCGTCTGTTCGATTTTGATTCTGGTCGTAAGTGCCGCGGCGGCGGTGGCGCAGAGCAGAACTGCGCTGCCAAAGAAACTGCCTTCGGTTGAGAAGATCGTCGATAGCTATTTCAAAGCGATCGGCGGAAAGAAAGTGATTGCGGCGCAGAGGGACGTCACTTACGAGTGGATCGTCCAGCTAAAGAATCAACCAACCGCTACCGCGAAAAAATCAACCGGAACCGCGAACGAATCCATTGGCGCAAACCAATCCATCGGCACCGCGCGTACGCTGCGAAAGGCGCCCGCGTCGGAACGCTTCGAACTGACCTTCGGCAACGGGCAGATCATCTCGGGAACGAATGCGCGTTCGGCGTGGGAGCTTGGCCTCGATAAGCAACTAAGAACACTGACCAGCCTCGAAGCCGCAACCGCAAAACTACAAACCACACTCGCTGCGTCACGACTCGTCGACTTCAAAAAACTAAACGTCCTCGCGCGTGTGTTGTCGCTTGGCGATCTCGGTTCCGAACCCGCTTACATCGTCGAGTTCTCAACACGCAGCGGCGCACGCGTCCACTATTACTTCAGCGTCAAGACAAGACTGATCACCAAGATCACCAGCGACGCAAAGAAGACGCGCCTTATCTTCGAAGACTATCGCTCTACAAATGGCGTGCTCGAGCCACATCGCGTGCGGATGAATCTCGATGGCTCAGGCGAACTCACGCTCGTTCTGCAAAGCGTCAAATACAACACGGGCATCAACGATCAACTCTTCGATCCACCAGCCGCTGAGAAACTCGACATCACCTCGCTGCTGCTCGAAGTCGGCCGCAACCAGGACCAGCTTGAAGACCGTGTCTCCGAGTACTCGTTCAAACAAACCGAAACCGATCGCGAGATCAACAGCAAAGGCGAGCTCAAGAAGCAGACGGTGAAGGTTTACGAAGTCTATCCATTGCCGAATCGCCACGCAGTCGTGAAGTTGATCAGCGAGAACGGCACTCAGCTGTCGCCCGAACGCGCGGCGAAGGAAGAGAAGCGTGTGCAGGAAGAGTTCCTGAAAGCCGAACGAGACAAAGAGAAGGACGCGGCGGAAGCCGCGAAGCGGAAAGCTGAACGTGAGAAGCAGAGGTCTGAACGCGAGAAGAAACAAAAGGACGGTAAGGACGACGGCGACGGCGATCCCGCGATCTCGATGTTTCTTCGCGCTTGCGACTTCGTCTCGCCGCGCCGCGAACGCTTCGAAGGACGCGAGAGCATCGTCTTCGACTTTCGCCCGCGCGCCGGCTTCAAACCCAAGACAAGAGAAGAGAGTTTGATCGCGAAGCTTGTTGGCGTCATCTGGATCGATCCGGTCGACAAGCAAGTGATGCGGCTCGAAGCGCGTCTCGCGGAGGGTTTCAAGATCGCCGGCGGATTGGTTGCTTCGCTGAAACCCGGTGCGGGGCTCGTGATGGAACAGACGCGTATGGAGCAGGGCGTTTGGCTTCCGCGCTTTGCGCAAATTAATCTGTCGGTGAAGGTGTTGCTGTTTGGCGGCGGCGATTACAACAAGACGCTCGAGTGGAGTGAGTACAAGCATTTTTCGGGTGATGTGAAGGATTACAAGATCGAAGCGCCCGCGAGTGTCAGGCCATAGAGGAAGAGATTTTTTGAATGAAAGAACGGATTGTAATAATTGGTGGGGGCTTGGCCGGCGTCGAAGCAGCGTGGCAGGCGGCGCGACTCGGTGCGAACGTCGTGCTCTACGAAATGCGCCCGGTCAAACAAACACCCGCGCATCGCACCGACAAACTCGCCGAGATCGTTTGCTCAAACTCCCTCAAGTCTGACGAAGCAGGCACCGCTTCGTATCTGCTCAAAGAAGAACTCCGTCGCGGCGGCTCGCTCGTGATGGAAGCGGCCATGGCGACGAAAGTTCCCGCCGGTGCAGCACTCGCCGTCGACCGTCACAAGTTTGCCGAACTGATCACTGAGCGCATCGAACACGAACCACGCATTCGCATCGTCCGCGAAGAAGCGACAACGATCCCGGCAGACGCAATCAGCATCGTGGCGACCGGCCCGCTTTCGTCCGACACGTTAACAACCGAAATCATGAAGCTGACCGGCAGCGATCAGATGTACTTCTACGACGCCATCGCGCCCATCATCGCCGCCGACTCAATCGACACATCAATCGCTTTTCGCGCTGCACGTTACGACAAAGGCGGCGACGACTACCTCAACTGTCCTTTCAACGAAGAACAGTACGCCGAGTTTTACCAGGCATTAATAGAAGCCAACAGCGTCCCGTTGCAGCGTTTCGAAGAGACGCGCTGGTTTGAAGCGTGTCTGCCAATCGAGGAACTCGCGCGCCGCGGCGTCGACACGCTGCGCTTCGGCCCGATGAAACCAGTGGGTTTGCGCGATCCGCGCACCGGCCGCGAGCCCTACGCCGCCGTGCAGTTGCGCCAGGAAAATTTAATGGCCGACGCATACAGCCTTGTGGGCTTTCAGAATCATCTACGCTACGGCGAGCAAGCGCGTGTGTTGCGGCTCATTCCCGGATTGCAGAACGCGGAATTTCTTCAGTTTGGCCAGATCCATCGGAACACGTATATTTGTTCCCCGCGCGTGCTGGACGCGACGATGCAGATGCGCGAGCGGCCAAACGTTTTCTTCGCCGGACAGATCACGGGCGTCGAGGGTTACGTCGAGTCGGTAGCGATGGGTTGGCTCGCAGGCATAAACGCGGCGCGGTTGGCGTTTGGACGCGAACTGATCGCCGCTCCGCTGGCTAGCGCAACAGGTGCTTTGGCGCATTACGTCTCCCACGCGGACACAAAGAATTTTCAACCGGTAAACATCACTTTCGCGCTTTTGCCTCCGCTCGCCGAACCTGCAAAGCGCGTCTCTCGTAGGAAACGTGAACGCAGACAACTGCAAGTCGAATTGGCGCTGAAAGAATGGGACGAGTGGCTCACTCAGCACACACACAAAGAAGCCGTTCCGGCTTAGCGCTCCTCGCGGTCGCCACAATTCTTTGTCTCTTCGTAGCCTTGCCGGTTTTGAGTCAATCCGGACGGCGAAAGGGAGGCAAGCCAACTGGTCCAGGCGTCGATCCAAATCGTCCGGGTTCGCCAAGCTCACCTTCCACTCCGTCCGGAACAGTCAGGGATGAAATCGATCCGGGCGATGTAGTTAAGATCAGTTCCAACCTCGTTCCCATTCCCGTTTCAGTGATCGACAAGCGCGGCAACGCCGTGATGAATTTGAAACTGGAAGACTTCGAACTACACGTCGACGGCCAACTGCGCGCGCTAAGTGAACTGTCGCGTTCGGAAACGAGCGTGCGGATGGCGATGTTGTTTGATAACAGCGGCAGTCTTGATGCGGCGCGCGAGTTTGAGAAGCAGGCGGCGATCCGATTTTTCCGCAAGGTGATGAGGCCCAAAGACGAAGCCGCGATCTATTCGATCGAGACTGACAGTTATTTGGTCCAACCTTTAACCTCCGATGTGGTGCGCCTCGAACACACGATCGCGATGTTTGGCAAACCGGAAGGCGGCACGTCGTTGTTCGACGCGATCTTCGCTGCGTCTACTTACCTGCGGCCGTATTCGGGCCGACGCGTGCTGGTGATCGTGTCAGACGGAATCGAAACCACGAGCCGGCACACTGACTTCGATTTTATAGTGCAGCGAGTGCTGGGCGACGATTGCCAGGTCTACGTGGTCCAAACGGGCTTGTACGACGGCGCGAACCTGCGTGCGCTCGCGGCTGAGCGGCGCATGGAACAGTTGACCTCGCAAACCGGCGGCGCTGTCTACCTGCCGAAGACAACCACTGAACTCGACGTCGCGTTCGATCAGATCGCGGCCGATCTCGCGCATCAGTATGTGTTGAGTTACTACCCGAGCCCCGAACAACGTGACGGCCGTTTGCACATGCTCGATTTGAAGATCAAGACGCGAAATGATGTTCGCGTGCGTTCGCGAAAAGGCTATTATGCTCCCAAGCCGGCGACCTCTGCCGGTTGGTAGCTTTCGATGCAGACGCTGATCGATCAATTCCTCGAGCACCTGCGTTACGAGCGTAACGTCAGCGCACACACCTTACGTAACTACTCCAGCGACCTCGAACAGTTTTTAGACTTTCTTGATCCAAGCGGCGCGCGCCCGCGCAGTCTTCCTGATGTCACCGCCATAGATCACCTCACCATTCGCGAGTGGCTCGCGGAGCTTCATTCCGCGCAAAAGAAAAAAGCCTCGATTGCGCGCAAGCTCGCGGCTTTGCGCACCTTCTTTCAGTTTCTCGTACGCGAAGGAATACTGGAGCTCAATCCCGCAAAACTCGTCGCCACGCCGCGGCTCGAAAAGAAACTTCCATCGCATCTTTCCGTCGAGGAGGCGATCAGGTTTATCGAATCGCCGGACTTGGAAACCGATCTAGGAAAACGCGATCGCGCGATGCTCGAGCTGATGTACGCGACCGGCGTTCGTGTTGCGGAACTGACGACGTTGAACGTTTCAGACGTCGACCTGCACAACCGTTTGATTCGTGTTACGGGCAAGCGGCGCAAACAGCGGATCGTTCCGTTTGGCGATCCGGCCGGCGATGCGCTTCGTGGTTATCTTGAGGTGCGTGAGAAGTTTTTGTTGAACGCGCCGATTTCGAAACACGATGAAGAGGCGTTGTTTTTGAATTACCAGGGCACGCGGATCACGACGCGCTCGGTTGGAAGAATGGTCGAGAAGTACATTCGCCTCTGTGCGGGCATACACAACATCAGCCCGCACGCGTTGCGACACTCGTTTGCGACACACTTGCTCGACAGCGGCGCTGACCTGCGCGACATCCAGGAATTGCTGGGCCACGCGCGGTTGTCAACTACACAGATCTACACGCACGTCTCGATGGAGAAGCTCGTCGAGGTTTACGACAAAGCTCACCCGAAAGCTTGATGAGACCACAGAGACACAGAGAAGACATTCAGAGCGAACTCAAAACAGTTTTATTAAAGCGTCGGTAGATCGTCTTCGCCGTTCTGGCTTTCGATGATTGCCTGGCACGCGGCGTCGTAACGCGCGGTGGGCAGCGCTTCGAGCCTGCGTTCGTCGATCGGTTTACCGCAACGAGCGCAGGTCCCGTAGCTTCCTTCCTTGATCCGCAGCAAAGCCTGATCGATGTCGGCAACGACTTGTGAGCTGCGCTCGCCCAAACGAAGCGCGATCTCTTTGTTTAGATCCTGCACCGAGAGGTCCACGCTGTCTTTCACGCCGTCGTCGTAAAGTTCAAGCGCGGCGGCCTGATCCGTGCGGATCTGCTCGGAGTACTGGCGTAGTTGAGTAAGAAGTAGGGATTGAAAGTGTTTCAGTTTTTCGGCGTCCATAATTTAACGGGCGCCAGTATAACATTAGTCGCCGACTGAGTCTGGCAAGGGCTTCACAACATTGGTAAGAGTTTGTTTCGACTTTGCGCGCTTTGCGAACCACGCGTAGAAGCGACGCCACGCGAGACCAAGCCCGGTCAGCACGAGCACCGCGCCACCGATCGAAACCACGCCCGCGATTGTTTGTCCCGCGATGCCCAGCACCTCGCCGGTGTGAGCAAAGCGCAGGATCGAACGAAGCTGACGGCCACGGCTGTAAGACGAAAACGGTTCCCAACGCACGACCTCACCGGTCGCACGATTCAACACCAGTTGCGCACGTTTCTGCGGTTGGCCGCCGGTGCCCCGATCGATGTTGAAGGTAAGTTGCGGCGCGTTCGACAGTGGTAACGAAATACTTTGCCAATCGCTGACCTGTTGTTCCGCGCGAAGCCACGCGGTGTCGAGATCGTTGAGAGACGCGTTGGCGTCTTTGTTTGCGCCGGCGTTCGGTTGATTAGCGCGCGGCGCCGGCGGATTCTCACCGACGATTCGATAGACAAGATTGCCGGCCCACGTGTAGGAGATCACGACCGCCGACAGTACGACGATGAACAGCGGCACGGCGGACCAGAAACCGATCGTGTTGTGCCAATTGAAATCACGCGCTTTCGCCGGCAGGCCACGTCTGAACCACAACACGTTTCTGACGTGCTTTAGATTCCAGTTTCGCGGCCACCATAAATAGAAACCACTGATCACCAGAAACAGAAATCCGAGATTACACGCGCCCGTAATCGCTCGCGCGACGT
>DASUPR010000521.1:0-6632 GCA_036281015.1 Pyrinomonadaceae bacterium | reverse complement strand
ACGAATGTGGTCAACACTCGTGTCCGTCGCATCCGCAACGAGTTGCAGACTGGTAGCGGTCGGAACCTGGACCACGTCGTAAGCCATCGGCGGATCGGTCTTGATGCCCTTGAATCCATACTTCTCAGGATTCTTGGCGATTAGGATCACCGCGAGGATGTTCGGCACGTAGTTACGTGTTTCCTGCGCGATGTAGGGATAAATCATCCAGAAGTTCGCCGTGCCCGCACGGGCGATAGCGCGATCGATGTTGCCGGCGCCTGTGTTGTAGGCCGCCATCGCGAGTTCCCAGTTACCGTTGTAACGGTTCGCGAGGTCTTTCAGGTGACGTGCTGATGCACGTGTCGCCTGCTCGTAACTATTGCGCTCGTCGATGTAGGCATTCTGGCGGAGACCGTACATGCGCCCGGTGCTCGGAATGAACTGCCACAATCCCGAAGCCGCTGCCCACGAAACTGCTCTCGGTTTCCAGGCGCTCTCAACCTGGCCCAGCCAGGTCACGTCGAGCGGCACGCCTTCCTGCGCGAAAATCTGGCGCGCAAGCTTCATGTATTGACCTGAGCGACGCAGACCGTTTTCCATCGTCGCGCGGCCGCGTGGTCCCTGGTAGTAATTGATGTATTGCTGAATTAATGGATTGAGCGTGAAAGAGAAGTTGACGTTTTTCTGCGATTGTTCCAACGCGATCAGGTCTTCACCGGAGACTTCTTTCTCGCGTTCGGTCAGCACCAGCTTGCTGAGCTCATCAAGCGGCGACGGCTCAAACTTCTGATCGCGAAAACCGATCTGCGGCGGCGTCGCTTTCTGCGCTGCCGGTTCCTGCGTCTGATTGTTTTGGGCAATCAGCGCGGTGTTGGTGATTGCGGGTTGCTGCAGCGGGACTTCTTCACGATAAATACGCTCAACCAGCTCGAGATAATACGTCTGTAATTTCTGACTTGCCCGAACGTCGAAACCGGATTCGAGAATTGAATCAACGGCTTTATCGAACTCTTCGCGTGCCTGTTCGCGCTTGCGATCTTCGAGGTTCAACTTGCCTTTACGGAAGTGGTCCTCGGCGCGCGCGATGATCTGTGTAACGCGTACCTCTGATTGTTCGACTTCAGTTGGTATGGAACGGGCAGATGAAGCTGCGGGAATTTGTGCGTAACTGCTTGCCGCGGTAGCGACGAGCGCCGTAAGTAAAGCCACACGGGCCATCAAACGAGTGAAGCTCGCTGACATCAAATCGTCGTACTCCTTCAAAGGTGAATGCGAATCCTAACGCAACGATCGCGACGAGAAAGTCACAGCGTCACATCGGGGCAACACTTCACGTCTTGGGTGCGGTATCGTTTTGACTCCTCTATGATTTGGATACTGCTGGACTCACTGTCGGAGCCAAACCACTTTGGAGGTTACCACACGGTTTTTTGGGGTGTCAAACAAACCCCAGAGATGAAACAAACGGTTAATTCGTAATCTTTTCCACCAAAACCAGGACCATCCGGATCCCGTGACGGTACAGATGCCTTACTCATCACACAAGGTTGCGCTGGTCCATTACCGAAACGCGTGAGGAAGTAAACGCCGCAACCACCGGCCGCGTTGCAAAAATCCAAGCATTGTTTTCGTACAGTACAAGGCCGAATTCATTTCGTAACAAAACGGTTAACCTCTAATAAGAGCAACTAATACTCGGCTTTGACCCTCGTACTCCTCGATGGAACAAGGCTTGCCACCCCTTCGGCGGGAGTAAACAAGCTTCCGACTTTTAAGACTCTCTCAATTTTGATTTGTTAATCCAGAAAACTATGTCGACAGCTATTAAGAGAGAATCAACATTTCACGAATTTGACAGGCCGATTGAAGTTGCACCCCGATCCCGATCAGAACTTTTCTTTAATCGCGAACTAAGCCTGCTGGAGTTTCACGCCCGGGTGCTCGAGGAAGCGCTCGACCAGAGCAATCCGCTGCTCGAAAGATTGAAGTTTCTTTCGATCTTCTCTTCAAACCTCGATGAGTTTTTCATGATTCGAGTTTCGGGGTTGAAGGAGGAAATGGAACACGACGTCGACGTTTCGGCTGACGGATTGACGCCGGCACAACAACTGGCCATTTCGCGCCAACGAGTCCTGGCGCTCATTGCGGAGCAGGCAAGGTGCTGGCGCGAGGATGTTTTGCCGCGACTGAACGAAACGGGTGTTTCCGTCGTCCGTTACGATTCTCTTTCACGTCACGAACAGGAACGGCTCGAAGAATACTTCACGGAGAAGATCTTTCCAGTTCTTACTCCGCTGGCAGTCGATCCGAGTCATCCGTTTCCATATATCTCGCCACTCAGCGTCAACATCGGCCTGATGGTCGATCCGCCGAAGAATATGAAGTTGATCACTTCGCGAAAACTTACCGAGCGGAGGTTTGTGCGGATCAAGGTGCCTTCGGTGTTGCCGCGTTTGGTACCGGTGACTGCGTCGAGCACCCGCTTTGTGTTGGTCGAAGAGATCATCGAAGCAAACATTCAAGCACTCTTCCCGCAGATGGAACCGGGCAAGTGTCACTTCTTCCGCGTCACGCGCGATGCGGATATCGACATTCGCGAAGAAGAAGCACAGGACCTGTTGAGTGCGATCAAGCACGAACTGCGACAACGCCGCTTTGGTACGCCGGTGCGTCTCGAAGTGTCGGCGGAAATGCCTGACGACATGATCGAGTACCTGACTTCATCGCTCAATCTCGGCGAGGACGACGTTTACAAGTTCGATGGTCCGCTGCACATCCAGGACCTGATGTCGCTCTACGATCTCGACCGGCCCGACCTGAAAGACGCGCCGTTCAGACCAACACTTCCAGCGTGGTTCAAAGAAAACAAGAGCATCTTCGACGCGATCAAGCAAGGCGATCGAATGCTCCATCATCCGTACGACTCGTACGACTGCGTAACCGAGTTCATCAATCAGGCCGTCGACGATCCGGACGTCCTGGCGATCAAGATCTGTCTCTATCGCACCGGTCCTGATTCACCGATTCCGCCGGCGCTGATCCGCGCGTGCGAACAAGGCAAACAAGTTACTGCGCTGATTGAGATCAAAGCGCGCTTCGACGAAGAGCACAACATCGAATGGGCGCAAAAGCTCGACCAAGCCGGCGTTCACGTGGTTTACGGTATCGTCGGTCTGAAGACTCACGGCAAGCTGACGCTCGTCGTACGCAGTGAAGGGGAAACGCTCAAGCGTTATGTTCACATCGCATCCGGCAACTACAACCCGACCACGTCATGTGTTTACACCGATCTGGGACTGTTCACCGTTGACGACGAAATCGGACGCGACGCCACCGAACTATTCAACTACCTGACCGGCTTCTCCGAACAGCGTCACTATCGCAAGTTGATGGTCGCGCCGGTCGAACTGCGCGAAAAATTCAACGCGCTGCTCAATCGCGAGATCGAACACAAACGCAGCGGCCGTCCGGCGCGCGTGATTGCGAAGTTCAACCGTCTCGCCGATCTTCAGATCATCGAGAAGCTTTACGAAGCCTCACGCGCGGGTGTGGAAGTAGATCTGATCGTACGCGGCATCTGCATGTTGCGCCCGGGCATTCCCGGCTTGTCGGAAAACATCCGCGTGCGCAGCGTTGTCGGCCGCTTTCTCGAACACAGCCGTGTCTTCTGGTTTGCAAACGGCGGCGATGAAGAAGTCTACATCGGCAGCGCCGACTGGATGACGCGCAATCTCAAACACCGGATCGAAGTGGTTGCACCTGTTTCCGATCCGAAAGCAAAACGATACCTCCGCGATGTCCTGCTGGACACTTACCTCACCGACAATACCAAGGCCCGCGAGCTCCAACCCGACGGGCGGTATACCCCTGTAATAAGCGACTCCGAACCCTTCGACAGTCAGGAATACTTTATCGGACGCCCCGGCAGCGACTAACAACTAACGCATCCGGAGTTAGAAAAATGAATCGTGTGAAGAGAGCGCACATCGCGATCCTTGTGCTGATCGTGTTGTTGTTTCCGTCTATTGAAACTGGTCTGGCCCAATCAAAAAACAAAAAGATGCCGTCAGGCACGCCTGTGCTGTGGCAAAGGCCGACTGACATTGGCTCGCGCGATCTCTTTCTTGGTCCAGGCGGCGCGAGGATGCGGCCCGACCTGCGGCGCATCACGTTCATCAAGGAAGAAAAGGGCGGCTACTCGAAGAAGTATCGCGTGCGCGACGGTTCGGGCCGCGAGTGGGTCGTAAAGATCGGCAAAGAAGCACAGTCAGAAACGTCGGCGATCAGATTGTTGTGGGGCGTCGGTTATTTAACCGAAGTCAACTATCTCGTACCGCGCGTCACCATTCCCGGAAAGGGCACTTTTTCAAACGTGCGTTTCGAAGCGCGTCCCGAGCAATGGGATCGACTTGGTGAGTGGAAGTGGAAACAAAATCGTTTCCTGAGAACGCCGGAGTACCAGGGTCTCAAAATCATGATGGCGCTCATCAACAACTGGGACCTGAAAGATTCAAACAACGTGATCGTTCAGGTGCCAACGAATCGCGGCAACGAACTCCGCTACATGATCAGCGACCTCGGCGCGACGTTTGGTCACGCCAGTACGACGCCGATCTTCTGGCGTTTGACGCGCAGCCGCAACAACCCAAAGAAGTACGCGAGATCGGAGTTTCTCGAGAAGGTTAAAGGCAATCGAGTCGTGTTGCACTTCGGCGGCAAGAATCGCGGCTTGATGAAAGACATCACTGTCGACGACGCGGTTTGGATGGGTGGCTGGTTATCTCAACTAAGCGATCAGCAAATCAGGGACGCGTTTAGAGCGGCGAACTACACACCGGCGCAAATCGATCTGCTGACACGCACCGTGCGCGCGCGAACGAGTGAATTGGTAAGTCTGCGGCCGAACATCCAGATTGGTAGCGACGAATGAAGCAGCAGCGAAGAAAAGAAGTCTTAACTCTGGTTGTCGTTTTTGTCGGCGTCCTTCTAATCAGCGCGCTGGCTGTCTACTTCATCAGCAATCGGGGAACGACGACGCGTGAGTTCACGCAGGTCCAACCGCCGGCAACCGAGGAACGAGAACCGTTGTCGCGAGCAGCGACGCCAGCTCCAACTCCAACGCCGGCCGCGAACGAGACCTTTCTCGATCGTCTGATGGGCACAAGCCAAAGCGAGCCTAACGTACGCACCGAGTCGTGGGCCGAGAGTTTTGGACGAATTGTACTGCGGCTTTTGCTGGCCGCATTGCTGGGCGCGGCGCTCGCTTATCGGCCACGCCGAAAGATTCTCGTGCTCAAACGCAATCCTTACGTTTCGCAAACACAGATCCTGCTGGCGATCGTTGCCGCGGCGTTGATGATCATCGTGGGCGACAACGCGGCGCGCGCGTTTGGAATTTTCGCTGCCGTTTCCCTGGTTCGCTTTCGCACGAACATTCGCGATCCCAAAGAGGTCACGGTCTTATTGATCTGCATGGCGCTCGGGCTCGCCGCGGGTGTCGGACGGTGGGATTTGGGACTCGCGCTGGCGATCTTTTCGTTGATCGTGCTTTGGATCCTCGAGATGCGTGAACCGGAACAGGTGTTTCGCTCGATGGAGTTGAAAGTGATTACGAAGAACGTCGTGTCAACGCAGCACGCGTTGCGCGAGATGTTCAGAAAGTACGGTTTCGATAAGGAACTGCGCGCGGTGGATCGTGAAGCCAGCGAAGAGTCACCCGGGAGTATTGTTTATTCAATTGACGTGACGCCGACCGCGAGCACTGACGAGCTCAGTGCCGACATTCTGGCGCTGGATGGCCAGAATGTCGAGGGCATTGAGTGGAATCAAAAGAAGAGCTACTCGTACCTGTACCAGTAACGTTTTACTACCGGTTGATGGTGGTGGTTATCGTCGCGGCGCCGGCAGCAGTGGTTGCGGTCGTGTTGCGGGTGGCAGCGTAGTCCTGCACAAACTTCTTCATGTTGCCGTGTCCCCAGCGCGTGTAGAAGTCAAACTTCTTCATTTCCGCGTAAACCTGATCGTAGTTCCAGTTGTAAAGATTGAAGCGGTAGACAGCGCCGATAACGCCGGTGCGATGACGTCCGCCCGCGCAGTGAACGAAGAATTTGCCGGTTGATGGATCGTCGATGAGTTTCAGAAACTGATCGATCGACGCGGTGTCGGGATAGGCCTTGTCGCTCATCGGAATGTTTACATAGCGCATTCCGGCGGCTTCAGCCTCGCGCTTCTCGTACTCTTTGGGATCGTTGCGGAGATCGATGATGGTCTTGATGCCAATCGCAGCTAAGTGTTTGTAGTCTTCCTCTTTCGGCTGACCGCCTCGATAGAAGCGATCGTCCATCTGGCCGAAATTCTTGATCTTGACGTCTGATTGCTGGGCAACAGCGGTGATTGAAGTAGCGAAAACGAAGGTAAAAACGGCAAAGATAAAGCGATAGCTGCGCCTTGTAGGACTCATTCAAACTCCTTGACTTGCTTTTTTGACGACGGGTTTAGTTGTGATTCCCGGATCGCAGCGCTAGTTGTATCACATTTCACGCTGTCCGCGGACCGGCGGCCTGCGGCATTCGCTGTGGCCGCGTCCCGGAAGTCAGCGGCGGAATCACTTTTTCGCCCAATGCTTCACGAAAAACCTGCCGCATATTATC
>DASUPR010000520.1:0-8869 GCA_036281015.1 Pyrinomonadaceae bacterium | reverse complement strand
GAAAGGTTTGAAGCAATTATTCGCGCGAACCGCGATCGTTTGCGCCCGATTCTAATGACGACTATCGCGCTCGTCGCGGGCATGTTGCCGTTGACGCTCGCGACTGGTCCAGGCGCGGGTACGAATAGATCTATTGGCGTGCTGGTTGTCGGCGGACAGACGCTGTGTTTGCTGCTGACGCTGCTAGCGGTGCCTGTCTTTTATTCACTCTTCGACGACCTGGCGAAGAATCGTATTTGGGGTCGTATCAGAGATCGGGTTCAAACGGTGTTTGGACGCGTGCGTCGTAGAGCGGCGAGCGCGGCGACGTCGTTGTTTGGTTCGTGGTTTGTGTTGCTGGTGATGGTCAGTTTGGCGACGGTTGCGAACGCACAGCAGCCGGCCGCTTCGCCGTCACCTTCTCCGTCTCCGTCGGCAGAGACCGAGACGATCAAACAGATACCGGTGCCTGCGATCGCGCCTGAGTTCCGCGCGGCGCAGAAGCCGTTGCCGGAGCTGAACCGCGTCGGCGTCGACATGAATCGCCAGCGACCGCTGGCGTTGCGCGACGCGATCTCGCTCGCACTGGAAAACAACAACGACATCGAGGTTGCGCGCCAGAATGTTCGTGTCGCCGAGTTTGATCTGCTCGGCGCGCAAGGTGTTTACGATCCGCGTTTGTCGACGGGGGCGTTCTACGAACGTGCGGAGAATCCGATCACGAGCTTCCTGAGCGGTGGTCAGAACGGCTCGGTCCTGCAAAGCGATTTCGCCGGCAACGCGCGGCTCGAAGGTCAAACGCCGTTTCTCGGCGGCAGCTATCGTCTCGATGTGTCGTCGGGAAGGTTTACTACCAACAACGAATTCACGGCGCTGAATCCGTCGTTTCCGACGTCGATGTCGTTTACTTACACGCAGCCGTTGTGGCGTGGTTTGAGGTTTGACAACAGCCGCCGGCAGATCGAGATTGCGCGAAAGAACCTGTCGCTGACAGATGCGCAGTTCCGCCAGCGCGCGATCGACACGATCACTAACGTGCAACGCGCTTACTGGGATCTCGTGTTTGCGCTGCGCAGTCTGCAAGTTCAACGCGACGCAGTTTCGGTCGCGCAAACGCAGCTCGAGCACAACAGGCGTCTGGTGGAACAGGGACAACTCGCGCCGATCGACATCGTCGCGGCTGAGTCGCAAATTTTTACTTACGAGCAGGGAGTGTTCAGTGCGCTCGAAGAAGTCTCGCGCGCCGAGAACTCGTTGAAAAACTTGATCGCGAAGAACAAGCAGACCGCGATTTGGGCCGAGTCGATTGTGCCGACCGATCCGGTTGAGTTGAGCGTTCCGGCAGTTGCACTTCCTGATGCGCTGAAGACGGCAATGGAGAATCGTCCCGAGTTGCAGCAGTCAAACGTCGTGAAAGAGATCAACCAGATCGACCAGAGATACTTCAAGGACCAAACGAAGCCCGCGGTCGATCTCGTCGGTCAGTACGGCATCAACGGTCTGGCCGGCTCGATTAGCACGACGGGTGTGAATCCGTTTACTGCGTCGCAGTTGCAACTGCGGCAGCGAGTGGACGAGCTTTCGCGTCTCGAGGGTCTCGACCCGTTGCCGATTATTCCGCCACAGACATTATCTCCGGATCTATTAGGCGGTTTTGGAACTTCGGTCCAAAATCTCCTATCGAATCGTTTCAACAACTTCAGAGTCGGCGTGCAGATCAGTCTCCCGCTGCGTAATCGCACGGCGGAAGCACAGCTTGGCCGTTCGCTGGTCGAAGGCGAGCGCATCGCGACGCAGCGCGAACAGCTCGAACAGTCGATTGAAGTGGAAGTGCGAAATGCGTTGCAGGCGATGCGTAGTGCCGAATCGCGTCTGCGTGCGGCGATCGCGACGCGTGAAGCAAACGAACGGCAGTTTGCGAGCGAACAACGAAAGCTCGACGCGGGTCAGTCGACGACTTTTCTGGTGCTCGAACGGCAAACAGCGTTGACAACGGCGCGTGGTTTGGAGTTAAAAGCACAGACTGATCTAAACAAAGCCATTGCGGATTTACAGCGAGCCACGGGTAATGCTTTGCAAGTGAACAGCGTCATAGTGAAGGTCCGCTAATATGTCAAACAATCAACTGCTTGAAACGTGGGCTGTCCACGATCGGATCAACCTGTACCTGCTCGACGCCATCGACCCGCAGTCGCTCGGCAGTCATTCGGCTTCGAAGGGCAGAAGCGTCGGCGAACAGATTGCGCACCTGCACAACGTGCGGCTTATGTGGTTAAAGTCAGCCGCGCCCGAACTGCTCAAAGGACTGAACAAGATCGAGAGCGAGCAGGCGAACGACAAGAAACTCCTGGCGAAGTCGTTGACTGAATCGGGCAAAGCGATCTCTGCGTTGCTTGAACAGAGTCTGGAAGCCGGCGGGAAGGTCAAAGGATTCAAACCGCACGTGACTGCTTTCCTCGGTTACCTGATCTCACACGAATCGCACCACCGCGGACAGATCGCCTTGACTTTGAAGCAAGCCGGCAAGCCACTCGACAAGAAGATCAGTTACGGATTGTGGGAGTGGGGCGTCAGGTAATCAGAAGATGATTTCCACGAGCAGGAATGCGCCGTAAATTCCGGCGCAGATTGCGGTCGCGGTGACGACGTACCAGGCGGGCAGACGGCTCTGGCAGGTGCGGCAACGTGTCCGCATCCAACTCGCGCGCCGTTCGCAGTTATGGCAAGTCATCGAGATATTTTGTGACACGAGTCACACGAGTTTTTCAAGTGCTCTGGTGTTATTTTTTAATTGCGGCCACTTTAACGTTGGCCCATAAGGGCCAATGATCCGAAATTTCGATTTGACGATCGATGCCGGAGTTCGTCGCTTCCAGCCCGCGCAGCCAAACCCAATCAAGTCGAAACTCGATCGGCACTAACAAAACGCGGCGCCGAAACGTCGACTGTGTGCCGAACGGCGTTTTCAAACCGGCGTTCGAAAACAACTTGATCGTTTTGTCGTCGGCGCTTCGTTCCCAAGTATTCAGATCGCCCATCACGATCGCCGGCATGTCCGCCGGATAACGCGAGAGGTCTTCCAAAATCGCGTTGAACTGCTCCATTTTTTTGTCCACTGAGATCCGCGTTTCCGCGTGTGCGGAATAGACGCGCCACTGGCGGCCTTCCATCTCGACCGTGGCTCCGAGCGCGACACGACGACGGCCACCCGGTCCCGGATGCGGCAAGACGATTCGCTTCACGTCTGACAACGGAAAGATGCTCAGTATCGCGACGCCGGTTTCTTCTTCGTCGTCAGGTTCAGCGACGGGCGGCGCCGCCCACGCATAGTGCAGTCCCAACTCATCAGCCAGGGCTTTCACGGTGTTGTGATTGCCGGTGCGTTTCTTGCGCCGATCAACTTCCTGCAAACCGAGAATTGCCGCGCCGCCAATTTCGGGATCTTCGTGCAGGAGTTTGACTAAACGTTTGAGATCGTCGCCGCCGCGCCAGCGAATGTTGTAGGAGACGACCTTGATCTCCGTATTTTCCGCAGCGTGTTTGCGGAGGGTCACGGCTTTGCCTGATTCCAGCAGCAGCGCATCGGCTTTGACATCGTTCAGGTTTGCCGGTGCTAAAGCGATTTGCAGCAATAGCAAGAGAATTAACAGCACGTGTTTTTGTTTCTCCTGAAAGATCCTTTAAGCGGGGTAGTTTTCGCAGAGAATGGACCAGATTCTCTAAAACTTAGTGTCAGAAGTGTAGACAAACGGTTGTCTTTCCAGTCAAGTGCTAAAATCTGCGTATGAGTTCAGACGTCCAGCTTGATGTGCTCGCAGTATTTTCACACCCGGACGACGCGGAACTGTCGGTCGCCGGAACACTGCTCAAACTCAAATCGCTGGGTTACCGCACCGGCGTGTGTGACCTGACGCGCGGTGAGATGGGAACGCGCGGCACTCCCGAAATACGCGCGCAGGAAGCACTCGACGCGGCGCGCATTCTGAAACTCGACGTCCGCGTAAACCTCGAACAACCCGACGGACACGTTTGGCCAACCGAAGTCGCGCGCACTGCTTTCGCGCGCGTGCTGCGAACGTACAAACCGAAAGTTTTGTTAACGACACACGAGGACGATCCACATCCGGATCACGCGAACACGTCGATTATCGTGAGACAGGCAGCACGGCTGGCGTCGATGGGTCGTTACGACGAAGAAGCGGGACTCTCGGCCGTGCCGATGCCGGCGATCATGCACTCGTTGTTTTCGCGACGGATCGTGCCGTCGTTTGTGGTTGATGTTTCGGGGTTTGTTGAAGAGAAGATGGCCGCGATCCGCGCGCACTCGTCGCAGTTTTACAACGCGACGTCGAAAGAACCGCAGACACGCATCAGCGAGCGAGGCTTTCTCGCGGAGATCGAAGTGCGAATGGGTTATTTCGGATCGCTGATTGGCGTCGAAGCCGGCGAGCCGTTCTACGTGCGTGAGGCGTTGAACGTAGACGATCCGTTAGCGCTATTGACGCGGCCGATGAATATCTACTCTTAGTTTCTCGCAGTGTCTTTCTTCTTCGGCTCCAACACTGCGCGGGCAATCGCGATCGTCGCGACTGCACGTGGTCCTTCAGCCTGAAAACCGCGCGCGAGTTCCACCGCTCGCTCATAATCGAACTTCGCGAGGTCGCGGAAGATCCCTTCGAGATCAAACTCGGGTACGGTGCTCGTGTTGATCGACGAGTTTCCTTTGCTCTGAAACCTCAACACCATCACGCCATCTTCGCCGGTGAAGCCCTCAGCCGAGTTGGCCGCTTTGACGGCGTCGAAGGTCGCGTCCCAAACACGCACCACGTCGACGTCTTTCAATGCATTTGCCACCGCGACCAAAGCCTGTGGCCGCGAGGGATCGGAAACGTCGATCCGGCGCGCTTCGTTCGACGCCATTTCCACCAGTTCAGCAGCTTTCTCTTTGTCGGTTGCCGCGAGGTTTTTGGCGGTTTTCGTTAACACCCATACCTTTTGCAAATGAGTCAGTTCGCCTTTATGGACCAACTCCAGCGCCTGATCCGTGAGCTTCTTATCGACGGCGTATCTGGCGAGGTTCGGATCGACGTATGCCTGCAACGCTTTGCGCATTTCCGAATCATCGATCTTGCTCACGAAATCACGCGCGCGCATGTCGCCGCGGCCGGCGACGTCGAAAGCAAGCTCGACGTAGAGCAGATCGCGTTCGGCCGCGGTCTTCGCGCGTTCGATTCGGTCGAGCAGTGATTGTTCTCTTTCTTCGGCGGGCTTATCCGGACGGATGCCGCGTCCGATGTACTCGTCATTACGGTTTCGCGTCTCGTCAGACACGGTCGTATTCAACGCGTTCAACTGCGCGCGCAGTGATTCCGCCATCTCGGGCGGTGCGGACTGTTCGAAGAAGGGAAGCAGCCGTTTTATGACGAGGTACTTTCCTTCCGGACCGGATGAAGATTGATCCTGTCCCGGTGGAGGCAACGGCCGCAGCAGAATCGAGGCCGCCGATTGAAAAAACATATTTCGAAGTTCGGGCGACACGTCAGCCGGAACGATCTTCGGGGACGATTGCGAAGTGTTGACGCCTTTGCCGGTAAAGATGATGAACAGGTTCGGCGTGAAAATGTACGACGAAAGCAGTGAGACGGTGTTGGCGTCCGCTTGGGGATCGCGTGCCGATGAGGCGAGCAATGCGGCGTAACGTTCGTCGGCCGCGGTCGCGTTCTTTTGGCGAAGAGTCGAAAGGAAGTTGAGCGACTCAGTGCTGACTACCGTCAGCGCGGGGTCGGCGAACTGAAGCGCGCGTTCTATCTCGTCGGCCAGGAGCAAATCTCGCGCGACGCTCAAACGCTGGCTCAGCGCCTCAGGCAACCGGCCGAGTCGCGGATTTGCGTTGTTTGCTGCTTCGAGTTTCTGCGCTTTGAGTTTGTCGAGAAACTCTTCGCCCAACGCGCGCTCGCGTCGCGCGGCAAGCCGTAACACCTCGCGGCGCAAACTCGGCGGCATCGAGATAGCGTAGCCACCGCCCGTCCTGGCCTTCTGTTGGTCGATGTCCTGTTGGAGCTTTCGGTCGCTCTCGAGATCCGCGCCCTCGGCGGCTTCCCAGGCTTTGCGAAACATCAAGCGTCCCTGCTCGGCGTCGACTGCCCAGAGCGCGTCGGCGATTCGCGCCAGCGAGCGTGCGCGCAGAGTTTGATCGTTAAAGGCGCGCGCGTCAGTGGACAACGCGATCAGCAGCGCACGCGCCGCTACTCTTCGCGCTCTCTCGCGGCGTTCCTCTTCGGTCAGCGCCGCGGATTTCGGTTCCGGGGCTTTGACCGCCGCAGTTGAAGGCTTTTCTGTCCTTTGAGCGGGGGTTAGAGTAGCGGAGGCAAACAGAACAAGAGCAATGAGGGGCAGACGTTTCATAAAAACTCCTGTTTATCCGCGGATTACACAGATTAGACTGCGATTACTTCCAGCTCGGGATCGACTTCCTGTTTGAGCATTCCTTCAATCGCCATCAACGTGCCGGTCAGTGAGCTGGGACAGCTACCGCAGGCGCCCTGGTAACGAATGCTCAACGTGTGTTCGTTCAGACCAAGAACTTCGAGATAACCGCCGTCGCCCATCAGTGCGGGTCTGACTTTCTCATCCAAAATCTCGTTGATCTTCAACAGCCGCGGATCGTCACTGGTAACCGCAGCGATTGCACCACCAACCGCCGCGCCGGCCGCTGCGGCTGCGGCGTTAACGGGTTCAGCAGCGCGGATGGGTACCGCGAGCGCCGGTAGCAAGTCATCCCAGTCGCCTTCTTCGTCTTTTTCGATCGTGATCATCCGGTCCATGTAAAAGACCGAAACGACGTGCCCGACGTCGAATAACGACTTGGCCAGTTGATCGTTTTCCGCCTGGTCCGCCGAGCCATACTGCTTTGCGACGCCGTTACTCACGGGTTCCCGCAGAATGAACTTCACTGCATTCGGGTTTGGTGTCTCTTCGATATCCGCGATTTTTGGCATCACAAAACTCCCTGTTCGTCTATTGTTGGCTGTCATTATAGCGACTTTGCGGGGGATTCACAGGCTGGCGGGCGGCCAGTTTTTCGTGGTTGCTAAATACACATAAAAAAAGTGTGGAGGATGTTGCAAGAATCGTTGCTAAAAAACAAAAGCAGGAATATACTCCCGCCCTCACTTGCCCCCCTCTCAGAAGGTGAGTCAAGTTGAGATAGAGGCAGGCGATAGCGAGGGTCGCCTGCCTCAACTATTTTTACGGGGCTTTGTGCTAAGCTCGGCGTCACAATGAACATCGGCATTACGGTCTATTCGAGCTACGGCGGTAGCGGGATTGTAGGTTCGGAACTCGGTAAGGAACTAGCCGCGCGCGGGCACACGGTCCATTTCATCGCTTCATCGCTGCCGACGCGATTGACCGAGTTGAACGAGCACGTTCGTTTCCACGAAGTGGAGATGATGTCGTACCCGTTGTTTGAACATCAGCCATACACGCTCGCGCTCGCGACCAAGATGGCCACGGTCGCGGAAGAAGAAAACCTCGACCTGCTGCACGTTCATTACGCGATCCCGCATTCGATCAGCGCGATTCTCGCTCGTGAATCGCTCAAGCCGCGGCGCCGCCTGCCGGTCGTTACGACTCTGCACGGCACTGACATCACGCTTGTCGGCGCGGATCGTTCCTACCTGCCGATTACTCGATACGGTATCGTACAATCCGACGGCGTCACCGCGATCTCGCATTACCTGAAAGAAGCGACGCGCGAGATATTTCACTTCGACGACATTCAAGTGATTCCGAATTTTGTTTGCCAGTACGATTACAAACGGCTGGAAGTGGAAACGTTGCGCGCGCACCTCGCGCCGAACGGCGAACCGTTGCTGGTCCACGTCTCAAACTTTCGTCCGGTGAAGCGGCCGGTCGACTGCGTGGAGATCCTGTCCCGAGTCTTAAAAAAGGGAATTAAAACTCGGCTCGTGATGGTTGGCGACGGCAGCGAAAGAACAAACGCGGAGCACCGCGCGCGCTGTCTCGGAATTTACGAACAGTGCACATTTGTGGGCAAACAACCGCGAATTGTCGATTATCTTTCCGCGTCAGACGTGCTGTTGTTGCCGTCCGAACAGGAGTCGTTTGGTCTCGCGGCGCTGGAAGCGATGGCTTGCGAAGTGCCGGTGGTTGCGTCGCGTGTCGGTGGTCTACCCGAGGTTGTCACCGACGGCGAAACCGGATATTTAAGTCCCGTTGGTGATACAGATAAGATGGCTGCGGACGCGGCTCGTTTATTGACGGACCCCAAGCTGCGTCGCGAGATGGGCCAACGCGCCCGTGATTCGGCGATCTCTCGTTATCGAACTGATGTCGTGATTCCGCAGTACATCAGTTTCTATGAAGAAGTGTTAGCCAGGACTTCCTAAGTTGTAGGGTGGAACGAAGCGCGGGTGGCCCGCCCGCATGTTCTGAAAGTTCTGCCTGTGCGGGCGGGGCGGCCCGCGCTTCGTGCTGACTGATGGAGGAGCCCCCGATGCGAAAGCTGCTGGTCTCACTGACCCTCTGTTTGCAACTGACGTCGAATGGGTTGGCCCACCAACAACCCAACCTGCCACCTCCGCCGAAACCTCCGGAACAAAAGCCAGCGCCGAGTCCGACACCGCCGCCGCAGCAACCGGACGACATCGACGTCGTCAAGATCACGACCAACCTGGTCCAGATCGACGCGGTCGTTACCGATCGAAGGGAAGTGCACGTTACCGATTTGCGTGCCGACGAAGTTGAAATACTCGAGAACGGCAAGCCACAAAAGATCACAGACTTTTCTTACATAAGAATGTCTCGCCCTCCTGCGGCCGCCAACAAGCCAAACGAAAACGCTGGTCCATCTATACCTGTCCCGCCG
>DASUPR010000519.1:0-2559 GCA_036281015.1 Pyrinomonadaceae bacterium | reverse complement strand
CGTCTACGCCGGGGACTTCCTTCGCGATCGAGACCGCTTCGTTCTCGTGCGCCACCTGGCCGGGTCTTGCTTCGCCCGTACTCAAATCTTCGCCGACACCCATGTGCATCGCGATGACGACGATGTCGGCCTTGTCTTTCTCGCGCAAAATCGGCACCCACTTGCGCGCTTCGGTTATGGGGTTGTGAAACTCGAGCCCGGCGTAGTTCGGCGGATTGTCCCAGTTCGGCACGCCCGGCGTCGTCAAACCAAGAATGCCGACACGCACACCGGAGACTTCTTTCACGATGTAGGGTTTGTAGTGCGGCTGCTGTTTCGCGATGTCGTACGTGTTTGCAGAGAGCCAGGGAAAGTTTGCTTCAGCACGCGCCTTCTCCAGCACCTTGAGACCGAAGTTGTACTCGTGATTACCGACGGCCATTGCGTCGTAGTTCAAAGAATTCATCACGAGCATCATCGGGTCGGGCGGCTGGTTGTTCTTGCGGCCGTGAAACGACTCGAGCGGCGAGCCCTGGATGGTGTCGCCTGAATCGACGAGCAGAACGTTCGGATGTTCTTTGCGAATGCGCTTGATGAGCGTGGCGACTTTCGCGAGCCCGCGGTTATCGGGTTTGTTGGTGTAGTAATCGATCGGATTGATATTGCCGTGCAGATCGGTCGTGCCGAGAATCGTGATCTGAACGCGATCGGGGACGAAGCTGCGCGCTACGAGCACGAGCGTCAGCATCATCACCAGAGTCAGGAACGAGTGGAAAAACGGTGAACGTTTCTTCATTGATTCAAGAAGACCTCAGCGGCCGTGACACCTTCGATTGTAACTGTATGCACTTTACGAAACTTGGTCCGCACGACTTCGAGCTCATCGCGGTTTTCGAAATAAGTGCGACCGCGTTGTGCGATGACGTAAACCGGACCGGACGCTGATGTTACATCAAACTGCGCCGAGGAGATCGCCTGCGAGTTTAGATCGGCGCGGCCAAAGACGGAAAGGTAGTGACGCGTAACGCCCGGTGTTTCGTGAGCAATCGTTGCTCCCTGTGGCGCTTGTTCGGAAACGAACTTGATCGCTTCGCGCAGTCCGTCGTCGTAAAACTCGTCGTGCGGAAAGTAATAACCGGCTTTGTCGGCGGCGAAGGCGTTTGTGTAGAGCGCGTAATGTGGCCGGTTCGCAAAGGCGGTCCAGGCGGGGAAACAGACGAACACCACGACCGCGATTACAGACAACGCGCGACCCGCGCGACCCGACGTTGAGAAACGCGCAGTCACCCAACGCACCAAAGCCACCACACCGACCGCCGCGAACATGTAAACAAAAGGCATGACCGACAACGTGTATCGCAGCCACTTACCGCCGATCAGCGAGTAAGGAATTATCCAGAACAGGAACATGAACAGCAGAAACGCGTGACCGACAGGGCGCGGGCGCCAAACCGCGATGAATATCCCAACGAAAAATGCAAGCAGCGTCACGATCGGCACCTTGATCGCCAGAAACAACAGATAGAAATAGATCGGCGTGCCCCAGAACGGCGAGCTCGACATGTTGTTCTTGTAAAGCTGCCCGGCGAACAGGTAGCCGGAATGCGTCAACAGTTGTTCGCCCGTGTAGGCATTCATGTACCGCCAAACTTCCGGCATCAGCACCGCCGGACTCACCAGCAGAAACACACCCACGATCACGATGAAGAACCAGCCCGGCGTGTGGCCGCCTGGCTCGTTCGGGCGCGCTTCACGCACGTGAAAGTTGTGGTGAAAAAGCATGTTGAGGCCGAGATAGTGCGGGAAGTACTTCGACGCGATCATCAAGCCGAACGAGACGGCGCTGGCGGCGTAACGTCGCGCGCGGCCTGTTTTGTCTGAGGGCGAGAGCTGCTTGGCGCGCACGAAGAAGAAAAATCCGAAGAGCATGAAGAAGACGAGTAGCGAGTCTTCTTTGCCGATGCGATTGAGCGTGATCGCGTTGATGCCGAATGCCCAAAACGCGGCCGCGAGCAGTGCGGTCCAACGATCGAAGAAAGCGAGCGTTAAAAGGAAGAGCGGGATGACTGTTAACGCGCCGATCAGGACATTCGGCAAACGCAGCGCTGCTTCCAGACTGCTCACCGGGGCCTTGTTCACCGAAGCCCACATCAGCAGCTTCATGACCATCGGGTGTTCGGAGTTTACTGAGAAGTCGCCGCGCTCGTACGCGTGAATGGCATCAAGTTTGTTCATCTCGTCTTCGGCGAAGCCGATTGCGCCGAGCTGGGTGACGCGCAAACCGAAACCAAGGATGATGAGTAGCGCCAGGGTGCCGACGATGGACCAATCGAGAGTGCGAACCAGGCCTAACCGGTCAAAAGCAGGAATATGAATCGCCGGAGCAGACGAATTGAGCTTTAAATTCTCAGCCACGGGTAAATCTCAAATCAATAACCGTACCTGTCGTTTGTTAGCTTAGATCAAATGCTTTATGGTATCTATCCGTGGGAAACATCGTGCCGGAAGTTGATTACACTTGGACAATCTAGTTACCTCAAATATCCGTCAACGACCGATTCGCACGCTGGTGAGCGTCGC
>DASUPR010000518.1:0-8340 GCA_036281015.1 Pyrinomonadaceae bacterium | reverse complement strand
GGCTGCGTGATGTTGTCGATCACCCACGCCACGCGCGGATGATCGCCGCCGAACATACGGTTGACCGCGACACCGGCAACCACGCCAACCAGCAACCCGAGGAGAATCTTCGTGTGCAGCGGAAGGCCTTTCGGCTTGTCGGGAGTGTCCGAGTCGAGATCGGTGGCAATCTCGCGCTCGAAGGCATCGCGCTCGATTAGGTCCGGTTTGCGTTGATTGTCGTTGTTTTCAGGCATCGGTTAGCGGCCCCAGCGCAGCTTGTCGCGCAAGACGTCGAAGTAGTTTCTGTTGCTTGGCTGAATCAGGTTGAAAGTCGTGCGGCTCTTGCGAATGGTAACGCGATCGTTAAGGGCAAGCGGAAAGCCAACCTGCCCATCGAGAGTTAAAGAGACCTCTTCGTTAGCCGTCTTCAGCAGCAGTTCGATCACTGCGTCATCGGGCACGACGAGCGGGCGGTTGGAAAGTGTAAACGGACAGATCGGCGTGACGACCACCGCGTTCATCGAAGGAAAGATGATTGGTCCGCCGGCCGAAAGGTTATAGGCGGTTGAGCCCGTGGGCGTGGAAACGATCAGGCCATCCGCGCGAAACGAGCTCACATACTGCTTATTCAAATAAGCCTCGATCTCGATGATGCGCGCGAGCGCGGATTTGTTGATGACGACGTCATTCAGCACGCGATTGTGCGTGATCATTTCATCGTCACGGTGCAGCTCAACTGACAGCATCACGCGCTTATCGAGACGAAAGTTGTCGGCGAGGATCATCTCGAGCGAGTCGTAGAGTTCTTCGATGCGAAACTCGGTCAGGTAACCGAGCCCGCCGTAATTCACGCCGAGCACCGGCACTTCTTCGTCGCCGATCAACCGCGCGGTGGCGATCATCGTGCCGTCGCCGCCGAGGACCAGCACCAGATCGACCGCGGCCGCGAGTTCGTCAGGCTCGACTTCAACAACGGAGCAACCGGTTTCGTGCTCGATGCGTTCGCGTTCGATCTGCGGGCCACCGACGAGCTGAATGCCGCGTTGGCCCAACCAGATGGTCAACTCGCAAATCGTTTTCAGAGCTTGAGGTTGATGCGGTTTTAGAACAATGCCTACCCGCTTAATTGACGACATGTTTTGAGGCCGGATGATACGAATAATGCGCGAGGTATTCAATGTTTCCCTCGGCGCCGGTTATGGGCGACTCAATTGTCTTTTCCGTTTTTAATCCCAGTGAAGCCGCAAACTGATGCACGTTTTTTATTGCATTTAATCTCTTCTCCTGGTCTCGCACAATACCGCCACTACCGACTTCACCACGTCCCACTTCGAACTGCGGCTTGATAAGAACGACCAGATTTGCACCTTCGCGCAGCAACTGCACGATGGCCGGCAAAACCTTTGTTAACGAAATAAACGAGACGTCAACTACAACTAACTCAAACTCCACTGGAAAGTCCTGCGGCTGGAGGTACCGGGCGTTGACTCCTTCCCTCACCTCGACTCGCGGATCGTTTCTAAGTTTCCAATCGATCTGGTTGTGACCGACGTCGATCGCAAAAACTCTTTCCGCGCCGTTCTGCAACAGACAATCCGTGAACCCGCCAGTCGACGCGCCCACGTCGAGACACACCAATCCCCGAACGTCGATCTCAAACTCCCGCAACGCGGCTTCGAGTTTCAGTCCACCACGGCCGACATACCGCGACGTCGGATCGTCAGCATGTTTGATTCGAATCTGAACGTCAGGAACGAATTGATCGGAAGGTTTCTCGACGCGCTGCTCGTTAACGAGCACGACCCCGGCCATGACCATCGCCTGCGCTTTCGTGCGCGACTCCGCCAGGCCTCGTTCGACCAGCAGCTTGTCGATACGCTCACGTCTCATGTCATTGCCGATTTTCGATTGCCGATTCGTTTATTCTCGGCGGCGCCAAACAAACGTAGTTCGTCAATCGGCAATTGGCAATCGGAAATCGTCAATGACTTCAGGCTTGTCTTCGCGAAGCGTTGGTGACCGCCCGTGGCGTGTCGGTGAGTCGGAGTTCGGCGGCGCAGTCGTTACAAAGCCAGACAATAATGTGCGGAGCATCTGACCAGAAGAAAGAACTTACTTTGCCGGCGACTTTCACCGCATCGTCAACACGCAGCCGTTGCAACGCCTGAATGTAAAACGCGCCATTGTAAAATTCGCCATCTGCACCTTCGTCCCGGTGGATACACTCCCGCTCACGAAACAACTGTCTCGGCATAATTAATCACCACGTTTCTCCGCGCCGCGCGGAACATTAAACCGTTATCAGAAGTGTCGGGGCGTTTATAAAAGTGTGAAGTCTTTCGACGGGGCAGCGCTACTATATCACGGACGGTGCGGTCCTTCGAAAATTTCGTCGATGTTTGACAGGTCGCGGTTGCGATGCTGCGCACGACGCCGCTCGCGACGCTCGCGACGTTCAACTCGCCGCGCACGCCGCTCTTCCCAGCTATCGTACAGAACCGCGTCTCTTATCCGTCTCAACTCATCTTCTTCATTCAATCGCGGTTGAGCAACCATCGGCTTTTCTGTTCTATCCGTGTTTCCAGGCTTTGGTCTAGGACGTTCCGGGATAATTTGGACGGTTGGAATTGGTGGGTCCACAGATGAAACAGATAACGACTGAATCTCAGGATCGGGAGCGTTGCGGATCTTGAAGTACGCCGCGAACAAGGCCGTCGCCGCGCCCAACAACATCGCCATCGCAAACGCCCCTCCGAGAAACCAACGCCGGCGGTATTTGACCTTCGTGTCGATTTCTTCCAGAGGAACAACGGGCCGGGCAGTCAACGTCGTTATTTCATCCTCAAAATGCGGTCGCTCTTCCATTTCGTGGGATAGGTTGCAAACACGAGGCCACGCGCGCAGGCCTCGATTGAGTCGTTTTTTCGGGGATTAAAACGAGGAGAGGAGACGAAAACCTTCCGATTTGGTGCACGAAAACGACGCGCTGGTCTGAAATCGCTTACGAAAGCACGCGGCCGGGCTTCGCGCGACGTTCGTCAAGAACTTCTATACTCTCTTTCACGCGATTGTAAATTCCGTCAGTGTCCAACCCGTATTTCGCCAGCAACAACTTCGCGTCGCCGTGTGTGATCAGCCGGTCCGGAATGCCCATGCGCACGACACGAACTTTGTCTTGCAACCCGTTCTCTTCGAGCAACTCGAGCACTGCCGAACCAAAGCCGCCGGCCAGATAAGCCTCTTCAACCGTGACGATCAAACGCTTCGTGCGCGCCAACGCGAGCAGCAACGGCGCGTCGAGCGGTTTCACGAACCGCGCGTTCACGACAGTTGTCTCGATGCGGTCCCTGCTCGCGAGTTGTTCGGCTGCCTCGAGCGACGGGTGGACCATCGCGCCGTAAGCAACGATCGCGATCTCGCCGCCGTCGCGCAGTATCTCGCCTTTGCCAATCTCGAGCAGTTCGGGTTCGCGTTTGAGGTCGGCGCCGATGCCGTTGCCACGCGGATAACGCATCGCCGCGGGACCAACGTGTTCGAGCATCGTGTAGAGCATGTCGCGCATTTCGCCTTCGTCTTTCGGCGCCATCAGGATGATGTTTGGAACGCCGCGCAGGTAGGCGATGTCGAGCAGTCCGTGATGCGTTTGTCCGTCGCCGCCGGCGATGCCGCCGCGATCGAGACAAAACTTCACGTTCAGATCCTGAATGCAGACGTCGTGAATCACCTGATCGAAGCCGCGCTGAAGAAACGTCGAGTAGATCGCGCAGACGGGTTTGAGTCCTTCACACGACATGCCTGCGGCGAACGTAACGCAGTGTTGCTCGGCAATGCCGACGTCGAATGATCGTTCGGGAAACTTTTCGAGCGCTTTGCAAACGCCCGTGCCGTCAGGCATCGCAGCCGTCAGTGCGACGACGGCCGGATCTTTTTCCATCATCTCGCAAAGCGCGTCGCCGAAAACGGAAGTGTAAGTCGGCGCTTTGGACGTGCTCTTCACCGCCTGGCCCGTTTTCAAATCGAAAGGTCCGGTTGCGTGCCAACGATAGTAATCCGGTTCGGTTTCGTGTTCGGTTTGCGGGAAGCCCTTTCCTTTCGTGGTCAGCGCGTGAACGATGACCGGGCCGTCCTTGATCTGCTTGGCTTCGTTGAGGGCCGCGACGAGCGCACGCGGATTGTGACCGTCAACGTAGCCGATGTACTTGAATCCGAGTTCACTCACCAACGCGCCCGGCAACACCGCTGCCGCGACGAAGTCTTTCATCGTCTTCGCTGCGTGATGCAAACGCTCGCCGACTGACGGAATCGCCAGCAGCTTCTCTTCCACTTCGTCTTTGAACCGGTGATAGCCGTGTGCGCCGCGAATGCGGTTGAGATAACCCGTCAACGCGCCGACCGCCGGTGCGATCGACATCTCGTTGTCGTTGAGCACGACGATGAGCCGGCTCTTCAAATGGCCCGCCTGGTTGATGGCTTCCATTGCCATGCCGCCCGCGAGTGAAGCGTCGCCGATCAATGCGACCACGTGGTAATCCTCGCCTTTGCGATCTCGCGCGATCGCCATGCCGAGCGCCGCTGACAGAGAAGTCGAAGCGTGTCCCGCGCCAAACGTGTCGTATTCGGATTCATCGCGACGGAGAAAACCGCTGATGCCGCCGTAGGACTTGATCGTCGGCAACAGTTCGCGGCGTCCCGTCAGGATTTTGTGCGCGTAGGCCTGATGACCAACGTCCCAAACGAGCCGATCCCTTGGCGTGTCGAAGGCGTAGTGCAACGCCACGGCCAACTCGACCGCGCCGAGCGAAGCGCCGGTGTGGCCGCCCACGCGAGACATCGTCTCGAGAATGTAATTTCTGATTTCGTCCGCTACGGTTCGAAGCTGCTCGGGTGATAGAGCGCGCAGATCGGCTGGCGAGTTAATACTTTCAAGAATGCTCATCGTGGCCGCATTGTACCTTTAGTTTCTGTTTTTTATTCCCTGTTCTAATCTACTTGACGCTATAAAGTACTCTGTCGTTAACGCCGCGTCAACCTAAATCTTACGTTTCAGGCGCAAGACCGCAATTTCCGGGCGCACGCCGAGCCGCAGCGGCAGGCCGATCACGCCCGTGCCGCTCGAGACGTAAAGCTGCGTCTCGCCGCGTTGAAAAAGCCCGCGATCGTATTTCAGATCCTTGGTCGCGAGACGCGCGGGCGCGCCCAGGCCGGGTAACCTGATCTGGCCGCCGTGCGTGTGGCCGCTGAGAATCAGTGCGACGTTTTTGGTCTGATCCAAGTCGAGCACGCCCGGCTGGTGCGACAAAAGGATCGTCGGCGTGGTTGATTTCAAACCGGCGAACGCGCGCTTCCAATCGACAGCGTTCCACGTCCAGTCGTCGATGCCTGAAAGCTGAAGCGCATCCGGGCCGCGGTGCAGAGTCGTGTGTGTGTTGTCGAGAACTGTGATGCGATGTCGTTGCAATGCGCGCTTGGTTAATTCCGGATCGGTGTAGTGGTCGTGATTGCCGAGCACGGCCCACACGCCTTCCGGTGCATTCAACGACGCGAGCGCTTCGGCGCACGGCTCGATGAAACGCCGGTACGAGGTCGTGTAGTCGCCCGTTAGCACAAACATGTCGGGCTTGGTCTGCTGGGCCAGATCGACGACGTTGCGCACCTGGTTGATGCCGAGGATGCGGCTGTGGTGAATGTCAGTTAATTGCGTGATGCGGAAGTTTTCGAACCGTTCCGGAAGGTCGCGAATGAAGACGTCGGTTTCGGAAATCCAGTAATGGAAAGGTTCGACCAAACTCGCGTAAGCCGAGGTCGCAGCGACGGCCATCAGCGGCGCCGCAACCAAGCCGCTCAGAAACCCGCGGCGTGTCGGGGAAAATTCAGGCACGAAACGATTCTACCTTACCTTGACAATATGCAGATGCCGACTAGAATTGGACTTCGCCTGGACGGCACGGAGATGTGGCCGAGTGGCTGAAGGCGGCGGTTTGCTAAACCGTTAAGGGTCAAAAGCCCTTCACAGGTTCGAATCCTGTCATCTCCGCCAGAATTATTGTGACGAGTGACAACTGATTCGTAGCGAGCTTGTAAGCTTGTTGACGTGTCATTTGTCACTCGTTACTTTTTGAACTTCAGATGACTAATCGCGTTCGCTTTGCTCCATCTCCGACCGGCTACCTGCACATTGGCGCCGCTCGCACTGCTCTCTTCAACTGGCTCTTCGCACGCAAGACCGGCGGCAAGTTTCTCCTGCGCATCGAGGACACCGATCTCCAGCGCTCAACTGACGAATCAACTCGATCCATCATTGAGGGATTGGAATGGCTCGAGCTTGATTACGACGAAGACCTCGTTTTCCAGTCGGCAAATGCACCAAAACATCGCGCGGCCGCCGAGCGTCTGCTCGCGGAGGGCAAAGCCTACCGCGACTTCACGCCGAAAGAGCAACGCAGCGACACGAGCGTCAAGGAAGACATCTCCGAACGCGCGCGTGCGCAGCAGGCGGAAGGCGTGGACCAACGCAGTAATCCGTTTCGCAATTTGTCGAAAGAGGAATCGGACGCGCGTGCAGCCGCGGGCGAGCCGTTCGCTGTTCGCTTGAAAGTGCCGGAGTCGGGCCAAACGAGATTCGACGACATCGTTTATGGACCGCAGGAGCGCAGTTATTCGGAGATCGAAGACCTTGTGTTGTTACGCTCCGATAGTCATCCGCTTTACAACCTCTCGGTCGTGATCGACGACATCGAGATGGGAATCACGCACGTCATTCGCGGCCAGGACCATCTCACGAACACACACAAACAGGTCCTGATTTACGAGGCGTTGGGAGCGCCGGTGCCGCGGCTCGCGCACCTGCCGCTCATTCTCGCGCCGAACAAAGGCAAACTATCGAAACGAAAGCACGGCGAAGTCGTTTCGCTGACGACCTATCGCGATCGCGGTTTTGTGCCGGCTGCGTTTCGTAATTTTCTGGCACTGTTGGGATGGGCGCCGCCGGAAGGCAAAGAGATACTCAGCAAAGAGGAGTTGATCGAGTACTTCTCGCTCGAAGGCATCGGCCGTGCGAACGCGATCTTCAACTTCACTGAAAACGATCCGCGCCGTTGGACTGATGACAAAGCGCTGTGGGTGAACTCCGAGTACATCCGCACGATGCCGATCGAAGAGTTGCTGCCGATGGTCAAGGCGGAGTTGCGTGCGAATAAATTGTGGCGCGAGGAGTATGACGATGACGATCGTGAGTGGTTTGCGAAGACGGTCGATCTGATTCGCCAGCGGTACTTCACGTTGAAAGATTTTTCCGGCCAAGGCCGCGCGTATTTTTCAGACGATTTCGATTTCGACGAAACAGCGGTCAACAAAAACCTGCGCAAGGAGCCACGCCTCCGCGAACTGCTGAAAGGTCTTGCAGACAAACTCGAAACTGTCGAACCGTTCAACACGGAAACCGCGGAAGCCGCGTTGCGTGCTTACGCCGAAGAGACCGGCGTGAAAGCCGGGCTGTTAATCAACGGCTCGCGCACGATGCTGACGGGTCAGTCGGTTGGTCCGTCGATGTTTGAGATCTTCGATGTGCTTGGGAAAGAGGCGTCAGTCGAACGCTTAAGAAGCGGAATTCCCTGGTCGTAAGGAGTAAATCCATGAAAAAGTTTGCCCTGGTCGTGAGTTTTGTTCTTCTAAATTCCTTCGTGGCTTTGGGCCAAACCAAACCGGCCCCGTCGGATTCAGAGGCCGTGCTCGCAACCTTCAACAAACTCCTCGACGGGATCAGAAAGGCGGACGTAAAAATGGTCACGGACGCCTACTGGAACTCACCACGGCTAAACCTCTTCAACTACAACGGCACCGTCACCAAAGGCTGGGAACAGATGCGCAAGAACCGCGAGAGTTCCTATCCGGAAATCAAAGACGTGAAGCTCGAAGTGAAGGACGTCAACCTCACGATGCTCGGAACAACGTCCGCGCTCGTGACGTGTGTCTGGACACAATCACAAAACTACAAAGGCACACCCGAAACAGCTTCCGGGCGCATGACGCTTGTTTTCAGAAAATACGGGACCGCGTGGAAGGCGGTTCACCTGCACTCATCGCCCGATCAACCGAACCCGGCAGTTATTCCACCATCGGAACAAGTTCCGGCTGCGACGCCCTCGCCTACTCCATCTCCGACGCCACAGTAGTTTCTCGTTCAGAGTTCAGAAATAAAAAGCCGTCCACGATCAGTCGTGGACGGCTTTCGGTGAACTGTTGGGATTGGCCTGAGGCTGACTGTGTGCCGTCCAGAAAGGAGGAGCACTATGCAGTGAGACTACCGAACCAGAATCCTAACGGTTTAGCTGGTTCAGAGGTCAGGCCGCAGCCACCTCA
>DASUPR010000517.1:0-5269 GCA_036281015.1 Pyrinomonadaceae bacterium | reverse complement strand
AACGCAGTCTCGATCTGCTGTTGCGTTACGCGCAGAATGCTTACTTCGACCGTTCGCTGACGAGGGCGCTGATTTCACTGCTTGAAGAAGACGGCGTGGTGCAATCCGAGCGGTTGGAGCGGCTCTGGAGTGAGCGCTGCGAACGCGATGCGCTCGAACAGGAAGAGAGCGTTCATCGCGACGAGCTGCGGCTGCGGATTCTGGCCCACGCGCACGCGATGGACCGGCCGGTCTTTGAGGAGCTGGTTAACGAGGGTTTCCTGCTGATCGAAGACAAGCAGGTCCAGGAGGGAATTACCAAGCTCCAGCGCGCCGCTGAGATGGAAGACGAGAACGCGGCGTTGAACCTGTACCTCGGCGAGCACTATTTCCGTCGCGGCAAGAGCAAACGCGCACGCACGTACCTGATGCGAGCGCACGAAGCGTTGCCGGATGATGTTCGCGTTTCGCTTTTGTTGGGCCTGGCGTGTGCGGACGACGGTGAAGTCGAACAGGCGAAGGAGCTTTTGCACAAAGCGATGCGGCAGGGTGGTTCGTCCTTTGCGGGGCATTATGGTTTGGGCTGGTTGTTTGTCAACGAGAAGAACTGGCGCGGTGCGATTGGCGAGTTCAAGCGGGCGTTGACGGCGCGGCCTTCGCCGGAAGCGCATTACGTGTTGGGGTGTTTGTATTACGAACTGAACCGCGACGACTTGGCGGTCCGGCATCTGCGCAAAGCGGTGCAGATGGATGAGAGTTATGGCGAGGCGTTCTACCTGTTGGCGCAAACATACGAGCGAACCGGACGGAAAGAATTGGCGCAGGAGGCGTTGAAACGGGCGGGCCAGCCTGCGACACCGGCGGTCCCGTTGTTTCAGACGTCGAAAACGGGTTTCCTGCGTTTCATGGCCGGCGCCGACAAGCGCCTGGCCGACATGTTGCGCGACGACGCCCTGAAGGCCTTCGAGGTCAGCCCCCCGCAACAACAGTCGCATTAATCCATCAAAATCCCTGCAAAACAGACCCCCACCTCTGTGACTCTGCGGGAAAGTTGATGGTTCGACGCGTTGACAGGGCCGCATGTGTCGCTATAATGGCCCCTTTGTGCGCATAGCCCCCAAAACTGCTATTCGTGGCTGTGCCGAGTGTGATGCGGATTGAGCTGGTAAACCTGGAGCATGGCAGAGCTGATTTTGCTCACCTGTACCAGCCTGATGAATTGGGTTCGTTTGACGAGCGCGTAAGATTCGTCGAGCCTGTTACGGTCAACGGGAAGGTGCGGCTCGCGGGAGCCGAGGTATTTGTCAACGGACACATCGAAACTCGCGCCCAGGTCGAGTGTGATCGCTGTCTGAAACAGGTCGAAATCCCGGTCAACGCCGACTTCGACTTGCAATACATTACCGGCGCGGAGTACGAATCCAGCGCCGCGGCGGAACTGACCGAGGAAGCATTGTCAGTGTCCGTCTTCGACGGCGAAGTAATCGACGTCGACGAGATTGTTAAAGAGCAGATCTTGCTGGCAGTTCCGACACGAATGCTGTGCCAGCCTGACTGCAAGGGTATCTGTCCTGTCTGCGGCATCGACAAAAACACGGGCGAGTGCGAGTGTGAGACCAACGAGGTCGATCCGCGCTGGGCAGCACTGAAGAACTTGACCAGTGGTAAGTAGTGAGTGGTAACCCGCAAGTTACCATTGACCACTTACCATTTAACAATTTAGCAGGAGCTATTATGCCAAATCCTAAACGGCGACATTCCAAAGCTCGTCGCGACAAACGGCGCGCGCACGATGCGCTGCGTGTGCCGCAGACCACCCTTTGCCCGAACTGCCGGGAACCCCGCATGCCCCATCGTGTTTGTCCCAAATGCGGCTACTACAAAGGCCGCCAGGTGGTGCAAGTAGAAGAAACATAAAACGAAAACGCCAGTGCGAATTCAGTCGCAGAATGAGGCCCCCCTGACGGGCAAAGTCGTTCTCGACGCAATGGGAAGTGACCATGCGCCGCACGTAGAGATTGATGGCGCGCTGGCTGCGACCCGCGATCTCGGCGTCAAAGTAATTCTCGTGGGCCAGGCCCACATGGTCGAGCCGGAACTGAGACGCTGTGGTTGGCGCGGCGACGGCGACCGCGGCATCGAGTTTGTCGAAGCGGCTGAAGTGATCGCGATGGACGATCCCGTTGCGACTTCAGTCAGGCGCAAGAAGAAGAGCTCTTTGAGAATCGGTTCGAAGCTGGTCAGCGAAGGCCGTGGCGATGGTTTTGTGTCCGCGGGAAACACCGGCGCGGCAATGGCGACAGCGAAGATGGTGATCGGCGCGATTCCCGGTGTGGACCGCCCGGCACTCGCCGCCATGATCCCGACGAAAGCGGGCAAGCCAACGCTGTTGCTCGACGTCGGCGCAAACTCCGAGTGCAAAGCGCATCATCTCGCGCAGTTTGCGATCATGGGCGACGCCTACTCGCGTTCAGTGCTCGGCACCGTCAAACCATCTGTCGGACTGATGAGCATCGGCGAGGAAGAAGCAAAGGGAAACGATCTGACGAAAGAAGCGTTTCCACTGCTCAAAGAGTTGAGCAATATCAATTTCGTCGGCAATGTCGAAGGCCGCGATGTGTTTTCGGGCGAGGTTGATGTGATCGTCACCGACGGTTTCACTGGAAACGTGATGTTGAAACTGTCGGAAGGTTTAACCGAAGCAATGCTTTCGATGTTGAAGCGCGAGCTGACCGCGACGGCGGTGACGAAAGCAGGCGCCATGCTCGCGAAACCGGCTTTTCAAAGTATCAAGAAGCGTCTCGACTATACGGAGTATGGCGGGGCGCCACTGTTGGGTGTCAGGCGTATCGTGGTGGTCGGGCATGGACGTTCGAACGCACGCGCAATTCGCAACGCCATCAGGAGTGTGAAAGAGTTTTCGGAACATCGTACCGCTCAAAGTATTGAGTACGGTATTGCCACATCGAGGCGGTTTGTGGCGTAATCTGAGGCATAAATGGTAAATCAACGCGCTGGAATTCTGGGCACGGGCCACTCGTACCCCGAAGGTATTTTGACCAATGCCGATCTTGCAGAGATCGTTGAGACTTCGGACGAGTGGATCACGACGCGAACCGGAATCAAACAGCGTCGCAAAGCCGCGCCCGGTGAGTACACCTCGATGTTTGCAGTGCGCGCCGCGCGGCAGGCGATAGAACGCGCACGCCTCGATCCTTCCGATATCGACCTGCTCATCTGCGCCACAGTCACACCGGACCAGATACTTCCTTCGACAGGCTGCATCGTTCAAGCCGAACTCGGCGCGCACAACGCCGCGGCAATGGACGTGGTTGCTGCGTGCTCGGGTTTTCTGTACGGCGTTTCACTCGCGGATTCGATGATTCGCACCGGACAAGTGCGGCATGCGGTTGTCGTCGGCGCTGAGATACTGACGCAGTACGTCGATTACACTGACCGGCAAACGTGCGTGCTGTTTGGCGACGGCGCGGGCGCGGCGGTGCTTGGGCCAGTCGAAGGCAATCGCGGTATTCTCGCGAGCAAGATCAAGTCGGATGGACGTTACGAAGAACAGCTTTTCTCGCCGGGCGGCGGAACGCGTCGTAAGCCCACGGCGGAAACACTCGCGGCCGGCGATCACTACTTCAAGATGAAAGGCAACGAGCTGTTCAAAGTTGCGGTCCGGTCCATGGCCGAGATCTCGCGCGAAGTGCTCGAGAAAGCCGGCAGGAAATCAGACGAGATCAATCTCTTCATTCCGCACCAGGCCAATCAACGCATCACAGAAGCAGTTGCCGATCGTTTGAACGTCGACATGTCGAAGGTTTATTCAAACATCGCCGTACACGGAAACACGTCGTCCGCGTCGATTCCGATCGCGCTTGACGAGTGCGTCGAGGCGGGACGAATCAAGGAAGGCGACTTGGTGTTGATGGCGTCGTTTGGCGGCGGCGTAACCTGGGGCGCGGTGTTGATGCGATGGTGAAGGCATTGGCGATTTTCGATTTTTGATTGCCGATTTGGTGTTTGGCTACGTTAACCTGGAACAAAACTAACGCTCGCGTGGACAAGGAAAAATCGAAAATCGGCAATCAAAAATCGGCAATGTTGTTTCCCGGGCAGGGGTCGCAGGCGCCGGGAATGGGAAAAGAATTAGCGGAAAAGTTTCCGGTTGCGCGACAGGTCTTTGAAGAAGCCGACGACGCGTTGGGCTTTGCGATCTCGCGGCTGTGTTTTGAAGGACCGGCGGAAGAGTTGCAGCTAACCGAGAACACGCAGCCGGCGATTTTGACGACATCAGTTGCCGCGTTTCGCGCCGCGCGTGAAAGCGGATTGCCCGAGCCGGCGTTTGTCGCGGGACACAGTCTTGGTGAATATTCTGCGTTGGTTGCGGCGGGTGTGCTGGATTTAGCGGATGCGGTGAGGACCGTGCGCGCGCGGGGCCAGTACATGCAGGAAGCGGTGCCGGTGGGCACTGGCGCGATGGCTGCGGTTATGGGCGGCGAGTTGAGCGCGATCGAAGACGCGTGCCGTGAGGCGAGTGGCGATCAGGTTTGTTCGGTGGCGAATTCGAATTCGCCAAACCAGGTCGTGATTGCCGGAAACACCGAGGCCGTCGATCGCGCGATCGAGTTATTGAAAGGCGTTGCGAAGCGCGTGATCAGGTTGAACGTGAGCGCGCCGTTTCATTGCGCGCTGATGCGGCCCGCACAGGAGAAACTCGCGGGCCATCTTGAGCGTTTGAAGTTCAACGACCCGCGCGTACCGGTAGTGACAAACGTCGATGCGCGCGTTACGACCGCGCCCGACGAATTGCGCGATGCGCTGTTGAGACAGGTTTCGGCGCCGGTTCGCTGGTTGGAGTCGATGCAGTTGTTGCTCGGCAAGAAAACGGAGCTTTTCGTAGAAATTGGACCCGGCAAAGTGTTGTCCGGGCTCATGCGGCAAACGAATCGTGACGTAAAGTGTCTTAACGTGGAAGACGCAGCAAGTTTGGAGGCGGCACGCACCGCGCTTGCTGTCAGGGATGAATTAGTCTAATTAAACTCACAGAGGAGCAAACACGATGCCCGATCAAGAGATCGAGAATAAGGTTAAACAGATCATTGTCGACGAGCTTGGTGTCGATGAAAACGAGGTCACGCCAAACGCCAGATTTATCGACGACCTCGGCGCCGACTCGCTGGACACGGTGGAACTCGTGATGCGTTTTGAAGAGGAGTTTGGCATTGAGATCCCTGACGAAGACGCCGAGAAGATTCAAAGCGTGCGGGACGCCTATAACTACATC
>DASUPR010000516.1:0-2437 GCA_036281015.1 Pyrinomonadaceae bacterium | reverse complement strand
CGACGGCGCTGCGAAAGTTACCGATGTGGCCGTATTCCCAGACGGTTGGACCACAATAATAGAACCGCACCTCACCGTCGTTCATGGGTTTGAACTCTTCGACGCGGCCCGATAATGTGTTGCGAAATCTCAGCATGGGTTGTTGAGGATAAGGTAAGCGGCTGAAAGAGAACAAGTTGCTAGAAGTGTTCTGGAGTTTTTAGAAGTGCTTCCAACCGCCGGGATTTAACTCCCACACGCGCGACCCCTCAGAAATCTTTACTCCATCCGTTTCTTTTGTAACCTCGCCAATGCGGGTTATCTCCACCCCGTCGACGCGGCGTGGCAGGCGTCCAACGTTTTCAGCGTTCACCGTAAACAACAGTTCAAAATCCTCACCGCCGTGCAGCGCGAGTTGCAGCGGATCGAGCGCGCGGCGGCCGCACAGCTCAACCACCTGGTGATCGATCGGCAACAGCGACGACTCAATGAAAGCACCGACACCACTCGCGGTACACAAATGATTCAAATCCGACGAAAGCCCGTCGCTAATATCGATCATCGCCGTCGCAAGCCGTTCTTCACCCAGCACCATCCCCCAACCAACACGCGGTTCGGGGCGCAGTTGCCGCAACAACACATGATCGATCTTTTGCGAATCGTCATCGGCGAGATGCTGTTCCGCCAGGTGCGCGCCGCGTTCGATCAAACGCAGCCCCGCGGCGGCGCCACCGAGCGAGCCAGTCACAAAAATCTGATCTCCCGGCGCGGCCCCGCCGCGTTTCACCGCGCGACCCGTATTGCATTCACCTAAAACGATCGAATCGATAACGATCTTTTCATTCGTGCGCGACGTGTCGCCGCCGATCAACTGCACGTCGTAACGCTGCGCGAGACTCGCGAATCCATCATAAAACTGATCGACAAACTCCGTCTGCCAAACATCATCGGGCACGCCGATGGAGATCAACGACCAACGCGGACGCGCGCCCATCGCCGCGATGTCGGAAAGCGAAACCGCGAGCGCTTTATGGCCCAACAACAACGCGGGCGCAGTCGTGCGGCGAAAGTCGATGTCTTCCACCAGCAGGTCAGTGGTGATGACAGTCTCTTTGCCGGCGCTGCTATGAAACACAGCGGCGTCGTCACCGATTTCGCCGCCAAAACGCCGGCGCAGTGAATCGACGAATTCGAATTCGCTTCGAGTCATCCGCTACAGGTTACGACGAAGCGAATCAAGACCTGCTTCTATGGTTTCGATCGAGGTGGAAAAAGAGAAGCGCAGATGACTCTCGCCATCTGGTCCAAAGACGATGCCGGGAACAGTCGCAACCTGCGCGCGGTTCAAGAGGATTTCTGCTGCTTCGCGACTGTCACCATGGATCAAGCTCACGTCGGGGAACGCGTAGAACGCACCGGCCGGCGGAGCGCACGTGAGTCCGAGTTCATTCAGACCTGACAAAAGCAGATCGCGCCGTTTGCGATATTCGTCGCGCGCCTGGTCCAACAGCGCGGGATCCATGTTGAGTGCTGCGACACCGGCCCATTGCGTCGGCGTCGAGACACCATTCGATGAATACAAGGTCGCTTTCTTCAAACCCGTCATCCACGGTTCGCTTGCGACAGCATAACCAAGACGCCAACCCGTCATCGCATACGACTTCGAAAACGTGAAGCACGAGATCGTGCGTTCCCACATACCGTCGAGCGAAGCGATGGAAAAATGCTCGCCGTCGTAGACCAGGTCTTCATAAGCTTCGTCAGCGATCACGACGAGATCGCGTTCCTGCACAAATGTCGCGACGGCTTTTGCTTCGTCAGGTGTGAGCACTACGCCGTTCGGGTTCTGTGGCGTGTTGTAGTAGATGGCCTTGGTCCGTTCGGTGGCGTAACGTGCGAGTGTTTGTGCGAGACCGTTTTCGCGCGCTTCTTCCGTTGGCACAAACACGCTGCGGCCCTGGCAATGGGCCACGAGATCTTTGATGGGCGTCCAGTAAGGAGAGAAGAGCAGCACCTCGTCGCCCGGATTAACAACGGATTGGAATGCGCCGAACAACGCTTGCATGCCGCCGTTCACGACGATCACGTCTTTTGCTTGCGCCGGGATACGATTTCGCGTGCGCAGTTTCTCGCCGATGGCTTCGCGCAGTTCGGGAATACCGGACGACGGAGCGTAGCGCGTTTTGTTTTCCGCGAGCGCGCGAGTCATCGCTTCCTTGATCGGTTCGGGCGTCGGCATGAACGGTTCGCCACCTTCAAACTGGTAGACGGTTGCGCCCTGCTCGCGCAGTTGCATGACGCGGTTGCGCAGTTTGACGATGTCCGAAAAGCCGACCTCTGTGAGTCGCGAAGCCAGGCGCAGAACCGTTGGCGAGGTTGTCACTGTTTTGGAAACATCCTTCCAGATTTTTGTGGTTGGGACTGGGGATTATAGCTTGCGCGCGAGGCTAGTCCAAGT
>DASUPR010000515.1:0-3867 GCA_036281015.1 Pyrinomonadaceae bacterium | reverse complement strand
GTATTTTCATTGTGTTTCTCCAACTTCAGAAGTTCGAAAACAGACGTGTGTCATCCAGGGATGGGCGTGTCCGTGCGTGTGGTGCGAAAAACGTCGGCGGCACGCTATCACAGCCCGATGGGCAGGAGCAAGAAATTTGGACCGTCGCCAGTTCAAAAAGGGCTGTTCTTTGTGGCGTTTCGGGAAACTGGTTTAATAGCTCGTATGAAAAAATTGGCAGCACTTTTTCTCTTGTTATCACTACCAAACGAAGTATGGCGTGGCGCCGGACGCGGGTGCGGCGACAGCCTACGACGCAGCACACCTGTTGTTCGACGCATTTAAACGAGTAAAGTCAACAAACAAAACCGCCGTGCGTAATGCGTTGGCCACGACGAGGGATTTCCCCGGCGTGACAGGCAAGATCACGATCGACGCCAATCGCAATGCGCAGGCGCCGGTTTATATGTTAAGGATTGACAAGAACGGAAAGTTCTCGCTGGAATAGTACATCCCCGACCAGTTACAACAGTCAGTCAGCAAATCGTTAAGGAGCAGATGTAATGAAGTTATTTCGTATCAGCATTGCCGTCGCCGCTTTTGCGGCCTTTGCCATCCTGGCACACACGCAAACCAGACCAGCCACACCTGCCGGCGCGCAACCGCAAACAAGACCGGCTGCTGGTCCAGTTAACATTGCCGTGATCGACTCGTCAGCGTTCAGTGATGAAAAGGCCGGCATCGCGCGTGTGATGGCTGCCATGAAACAGATCGAGGCGAAGTTTCAACCACTGCGCAACGAGCTCCGCGGCATGCGCGACCGGCTAAACACCATGCGTTCCGATCTTCAGAAGAAGCAGGGAATTCAGGATGCGAAGGTAACGGCGCAACAAGCCGACGCAGCCGAACAACTCGATCTGCAAATCAAGCGTAAAGCCGAAGACGCTCAGGCAAGTTATCAAAAGGAATCGCTGGCCCTGCTCGAACCTTTGCAGAAAGATATCGGCAACGAGCTGAACAAATACGCACAGCAGAAAGGCATCTCGCTTTTGATCGACATCAATCGCGTGCCGGTTGTCTATGCGGCCAACAATCTCGACATCACGAGAGAGTTCATTGCCGAGTACAACCGGACGCATCCGGCAACTGCCGCGCCCGCGAGACCGTAACCGTCGATGATCAGAAAAGTCCTGCTACTCTCCGCCTCAGCCGGCGCGGGGCACGTCCGCGCCGCACAGGCAATTGAAAAGGCCTTTGCAGAAATTGGCGATGCGAGTGGTGAGCGTCGAGAAGTGCAACATCTCGACATTCTCAACTACACCAACAAGCTCTTTCGCCATCTCTATTCAAAGGCCTACATCGATCTAGTCAACAAAATGCCGGAAGTTCCCGGCTGGTTCTACGACAAACTCGACAAGCCGTGGAAGAACGAACGCCGGCGGCTCGCGCTCGATAAACTCAACACGCGTCCACTCGTAAAACTGCTGCGCGAGTATCATCCCGACTTGATCGTCTGCACGCACTTTCTTCCGGCGGAGATCGTTTCGTGGTTGAAAGCGAAGGAGCGTCTGTCGAGCCGGCAGGTGATCATCGTAACGGACTTCGACGTTCACGCGATGTGGCTGGTCCATCACTACGAGCAATACTTCGTCGCGATTGACGAAGCACGCGCGTATCTCGAAGCGCTCGGTATCCCGCCGGAAAAGATCACCGTCAGTGGTATCCCGATTGACCCGGTTTTCGCGCAAGTGAAAGACAAACAGCAGATGCGCGCCAAACACGGACTCGCGCCGGATCGCACGACGATTCTGCTTTCGGCGGGCGGGTTTGGGGTCGGCTCGGTTGACGCGCTGATCGCGGCGATGATGCCGTTGCAGCATCGCGCACAGATCGTCGCGATCTGTGGGCGCAACGAAGAGTTGAAGCAACGTCTGTCGCGCCAGGCTTCGCGTTTGAAAGAAGACGCGACCGTCATCGTGAAACCGTTTGGTTACACGAATGAGATGGACGAGTTGATGACGGCGTCGGACATTGTGCTAGGTAAGCCCGGCGGACTGACTACGTCAGAAGCATTGGCGAAGGGTTTGGCGTTTGCGATCGTGAATCCGATTCCGGGCCAGGAAGAGCGCAATTCCGATCATCTGCTCGAAGCGGGTGTCGGGATCCGTTGCAACAACTTGCCGACGCTCGCGTATAAGCTGGACCGGTTGTTGGCTGATCCTTCGCGGCTTGCGGGCATGCAGGCGAATTCACGCAAGATGGGCCATCCCAATGCGGCGAAAGAGATTGTTGAGCGACTAATCCATTGAACACGCATGAATATTCGCAAAGCCACGCTCAAGGATCGCACTAGAATTCAGGACTTGATCGCCGCGTCAGCGCGCGGCTTGAGCCGCGAACACTACGACGACACGCAAATCGAAGCCGCGATTCAAACTATGTTCGGCGTTGACACGGATCTGATCGACGATGGGACCTACTTCGTGGCTGAGATTGAAGGCGAGTTGGTCGGATGCGGCGGTTGGAGCCGGAGGCGAACTCTATTTGGCGGGGACCAGTACACAGCGCGGGACCGGGGCTACATCGATCCGGCTACCGATCCGGCAAGAATCCGTGCCTTTTTCATTCACCCGGACCACGCGCGAAAGGGAATCGCGCTGGCGATCCTGAGGCGTTGCGAAACCGAAGCCGCCGCGCACGGATTTCGCGCGATGGAGTTGCTCTCCACGCTGCCTGGAGTGAAGTTCTACAAAGCGTGCGGTTACACGGAGCAAGGCCATATCGATCTCGACCTGACCGAAAACGTAAAACTCGGGTTTGTGCCGATGAGAAAAGAGTTGGGCCACGGATGACACGGACTGAACAGATGGAAGACAGACGAAAGTTACTCAACCACTTTCTCGCTGCGCTTGCGTATCGCACGCAAAAAGCCTTGCGCGAGGCGCCGGAGGATTTTGGATCGTTTCGCGTCAGCGACGGAGTGCGCACGCCCGCGGAGTTGGTGCGGCACATGGCGAGCGTGCTCGGTTATGCGCGCACTTTCTTCGTCGGTGGTCATTACTGGCCTGAGCCGCTTGCGACGTTCAACGAGGAGGTCGAGCGGTTTCACGAGATGCTCGGCATCCTGGCCCAACACCTCAGAAATGGCGACGCGTTGTTGGAAGGAATGACTGAAGAACGTTTGCTACAAGGACCGTTCTCCGATGCGATGACGCACGCGGGTCAACTCGCACTCTTGCGACGTCTCGCGGGCGCGCCAGTGCCGCCGGAGAATTTCATCGTCGCGGAGATTAAGGAAGAGCGGCTTGGACCAAGCCAGGCTGATCCTGTCAGTCCAGACAAAATCTGGCCCGAAGCGCCTGATGGTTGGAAAGGGTGAACTCCGAGTCTTTTGGCCGCCAAGTGCTTGGCCAACTAAAGTTTAAATCGCAGCAAGCGCAGTTAGAGATAACTTTCACATGCAGGCGTTTGGTGTTATGCTCAGCCAACGCAGACTGAAGAACCACGCCGATGGCACAGCAGAACTCCTTCGACATCGTCTCGCAAGTTGATTCAGCCGAGATCGTAAACGCTCTTAACCAGACTCTTAAAGAAGTGCGCCAGCGATTCGACTTCAAAGGAAGCAGCGCCAACGTCGTGCTCGAAAAGAATGAGCTCGTGCTCAGCGCGGAGGACGAAACCAAACTGCGCAACATGAACGACATCCTGCAGCAGAAACTCGTGCGCCGCGGCGTGCCATTGAAAGCATTCAGCTACGGCAAGGTCGAACCAGCCGCCGGCGGCACGGTTCGCCAGCGCGCGCAGATTCAGGAAGGCATTCCGCAGGACAAAGCGAAGGAAGTCGTAAAGTTTATTAAAGACAGCAAAGCCAAAGTTCAGGCTGCGATC
>DASUPR010000514.1:0-2550 GCA_036281015.1 Pyrinomonadaceae bacterium | reverse complement strand
CTGAACGCCGAGCTTGTCAGCTTCCTCTTCTGCGCCGCGGCTAAACTTCATGAAGATTCCGAGCAGCCCGATTCCGGCTGTGTTCTGGTAAATCAGTCCGGGAATGCCACCGAGAAATATCGATCCGCCAAGAGCAGCGTATTCGAGCAGGCTCGCTTTCGTCTGGTTCTCGACTGCGTGCCTGGCCGCTACGTGTGCGATCTCGTGAGCCATCACGCCTGCGAGTTCGGCTTCGTTGTCGGCGGCAAGTAGCAATCCTTTGTTCACGTAAAAGAAGCCGCCCGGCAGCGCAAAGGCGTTTACTTCGTCCGAATCGATGACTTTGATTGTGAACGGCACTTTCGCATCGGAGTGCAGGACGATGTTCTGACCGACGCGGTTTACGTACTCGGTGATAATCGGGTCGTCTACAAACTTGGCCTGGCGATCAACTTCCGCAGCCGCTTCGCGTCCTTGCCGCACTTCCTTCTCGGTCGAACCGCTCATCTTGGCGATGAGCCCGGAATTGATGTTCCGTTTGCCGATCATGGCCGGGTCTTCGTTAGTTGAAAGTGGCTTGTTCGATTTGACGGGTGTCGCAGCAGCAGTCTTCTTCTGTTCAGATTTCTGGTCAGACTTCTTTTCGGCCTTTTGTTCAGCCTGAGTTTGGCTGGGCTTTGACGCTTGGGTCGCCTCGCCGGCTGGTTTCGTAGTCGACGTTTGGGCGACTGCCGCCACCGAGCTCACCAGTAGTGATGCGGTTAAAACGAAAGCACTAGTGGCACGGGAGAAGTTGTTCATCTCAAAAAACCTCCAAAATTATCGGACGACCTGAGGGAAGGGGTCTATGCTTGTTGTTTCGCTAATTCCAGACGCGCAGTCTATGATGCAGACGTTCGGCGGCTTGGTTGTGCGGCCGAACACAACTTCCTGTCAGGAGGAGGGCGACTCTCGCGCCTGAAACAACTTAGCGTTAGCTCGTTAAATATACCTATGCCCGACGCGAAAAGGAAGCAAAAGCCGGAAGTCTCGATCATCGGCGCCGGCCGTCTCGGGACGACCCTGGCGCTTGCACTCGCCGGCAAGGGATACGCGATTCAATCGCTCGTCGCGCGCCGGGCGCAAAGCGCGCGCCGGGCCGCCAGTCTGTTAGACAAAGACGTGCAGGTATTGGGCGCAAAACAACTGCAATCATTGCGCGGGACCGACCTCGTTCTGATCACTACGCCTGATGATCAAATTGCTGAAGTGGCCGAGGAACTCAGCGCTATTTCAGCGAAAGGAATCGCGCTGCACACAAGCGGCGCATTGTCAGCGGAGACACTCGCGCCGCTTCGTAAGCAAGGCTGGCACACCGGTTCAATTCATCCGCTAGTATCCGTCAGCGACACGACCGAGGGCGACGCAGCACTCGGAGGCGCGTTCTGGAGTGTTGAGGGTGACAAGACTGCGCTGCGCGTGGGGAAATCAATAGTTCGAGATCTTGGCGGCAGGAGTTTCTCGATCCGTTCTGAAGACAAGCCGCTTTACCACGCAGCCGCAGTGATGGCGTCGGGCAATGTAGTGGCGCTATTTGACGTGGCGCTGGAGATGTTGGGCCAGTGCGGGCTGCCACGAAATACCGCGCGCAGCATCCTGTTACCGCTCATCGCGAGTACCGTCCACAATCTCGAGACTAAAGATCCGGAACGGGCACTGACCGGCACGTTTGCGCGTGGTGATTTGGAAACGGTAAAGCGTCACCTCGCGGCGCTTAAAGGCAACAAAGAGGCGCTCGAACTGTACCGGTTGCTGGGCAAAAGATCCTTAAAGCTCACAAGAGAGCATCCACAGATTACACAGATCCTTAAATCAGTGTAATCTGCGTAATCTGTGGATGGAAAACTTATGCAGCAAACGCCCAGCGCGAGTTACAGCTTGACCTTGCGCGTCAAACTTTCCTCACGCGCCGGAACGCTCGGTGAGTTGACTACAGCAATCGGACGTGCCGGTGGTGACATCGGTGCGATCGACATCGTCACCGTCGGCAACGACTACATCATTCGCGACGTTACCGTCAGCTCCGTCTCGAGTAAACACGGGGAACAGATCGTCGAAGCAGTCAAAGACATTGACGGCGTCGAACTGCTTCAGGTGTCCGATCCGACTTTTCTCATGCACCTGGGCGGCAAGATTGAAGTCGTCTCGAAGGCGCCGTTGAAAACTCGCGCGGATCTCTCGATGGCCTACACTCCGGGCGTCGCTCGAATCTGCGACGCTATTCAAAACGATCCTGACAAAGCCTTCACGTTAACGATCAAGAAAAACACAGTTGCTGTCGTCACGGACGGAACGGCAGTTCTGGGCCTCGGCGATATTGGACCAGCCGCGGCCATGCCGGTGATGGAAGGCAAGGCGATGTTGTTCAAGGAGTTTGCCGGCGTTGACGCGTTTCCGATCTGCTTGAACACGAAAGATCCGGACGAGATCGTGCGCACAGTGAAAGCGATCTCGACTACGTTCGGTGGAATCAATCTCGAAGACATCTCGGCGCCACGTTGTTTCCAGATTGAAGAACGACTCAAGGAAGAG
>DASUPR010000513.1:0-21466 GCA_036281015.1 Pyrinomonadaceae bacterium | reverse complement strand
CTCTCGTGGAAGAACGAACCCGAGCCGGGCGACTTTGGCACCGATGAGTTCATCATGCTCTCGCGCGCGCTCGGCACCGAGCCTTCCATTACCGTCAACGTCGAGGGACGCGGCGCGACCGTAGCAGAAGCGGCCGCGTGGGTTGAGTACTGCAATGGACCAGCAACGTCGAAATATGGCGCGATGCGCGCGGCGAACGGTCACCCCGCGCCATTCAACGTAAAGCTTTGGGAAGTCGGAAACGAGATCTGGGGTAACTGGGTGCGCGGCCACTCAGATGCCGCGACCTACGCGCGTAACTACAACCGCTATGCACAGGCGATGCGCGCTGTCGATCCTTCGATCAAACTGATCGCCGTCGGCGACAACGACATGAACTGGAACCGCACTGTGCTGCGCGAAGCCGGTCGCAACATCGACTACCTCGCGATCCATCACTACTACGGCCGTCGCGAGATGCGCGGCGATCCGTTGAACCTGATGGCGCGGCCGTTGTTCTTCGAACGTTTCTACGAGAACGTCGAACAGTTGATCGACGAGCTCGGGCTTACTGGACGCATCAAGTTAGCGATCAACGAATGGGGGCTCGATCTCCCAAGCGAGCGGCAGTATTCAATGGAGTCGGCTCTCTACGGCGCGCGGCTCATGAACGTGTTCGAGCGATCCGGCGAGATCGTCGAGATGAGCGCAGTCTCCGATCTCGTTAACGGCTGGCCCGGCGGGATCATTCAAGCCGGCCGGCACAGCCTGTTCGTGTCGCCTGTCTATCTGGTTAACAAACTCTACGCCGAGCATCGGGGCGATCAGCTATTGGCTGCCACGGTCAACAGTCCAACCTTCAATTCATCTCGCGAAGGAACGAACGTCCCTTACCTCGACGCCACAGCCAGCCGCACCGCTGATGGCAAGGCGATCTTTATTAAAGCCGTAAATACGAACCGCACCACTGCACTACTCACAACGATCAATCTTCAGGGCGTGATGCCCGCGACACGAGTTGAAGTTAGAACCGTGACTGCTCCATCAATGAATGCCGCCAACGATTTTTCGCGCGCTGATGCAGTGTCCATTCAAAAGAGAACGGTGCCGGGCGGGCGTACCTTCGTTGTCACATTGCCTAAGCACTCGGTATCAGTGATCGTACTCAGAACACAGTAGAACGTTCGTTCGTACGGCGTTCGCTAACATTGCATTCACTAACGTTCGCATACGAATTACTTCTTTCGTCGATCTCGTGTAATAGCTGACCATATCGTCTAGCTTCTACCTCAACGCTAGCTCGTCGTCATAAAGCTGCAACCGTTTCCTTAAGAATCAGGCCCAAACTTCACACTTGGGCCATGTTCCTGCTCTTCTTGCGTTGTGGCACCGCGTTTGCCAACTGGTTAAGCGGCAAAGGAGAACGTACACGTTATGAAAACTAACTTGCTAGCAAAAAGAGTAATGTCATTTGTTTTTGGGTTATCTCTCCTACTGGGAATCGGATTGGCGACGAGCTCTGACGCTCAGGGCCAGTACCGCGACAGAGAATGGCAGCGGGAACAGAACAACAGACGTCAACGCGAATGGGAACGTGAGCAGCGACGTCGGCAACGTCAGTCAAACCGCGATTGGCGAAACGATCGCGACTGGCGCGATGACTACAACTGGGGTGGTTCTCACCAGCTTCGACAGACCGCTTTGAACGCGGGCTACAACGAAGGCATCAAGGAAGGTCGTAAGGACCGCGACAATGGTGACCGCTTCGAGTTCCGCGATGAGGAAGACTATCGCAATGCGAACACCGACTACAGTTCGCGCTTAGGTAACAGATCGCTGTACCAGCAGTACTTCCGACAGGGATTTCAGAACGGCTACACGGACGGCTACAGGGGTTACTAACAACACTCGGTAGCTAAAACATCGAAGGCGAGATCGACACTGGTTGGTCTCGCCTTTTGTTATGGCTGCTGCCAGTAATCCGGACTTTCCTGAATGTTCGGATCGGGTCGTTCCATCCAACGCTCAGGACGATACAATTTCATAAACCCAAACTGCTCGTACAAACCGTGCGCATCTTTTGTGGACAACACCCACCGGCGAAATCCCTGCAGTTGCGGATGCGCGAGAATGACCTCCATGAGCCACTTCGATAACCCGCGACCGCGGTGTTCCGACACGACGAGAACATCGGCGACCCACGCGAAGGTGGCATAGTCAGTCACGATTCGTGCGAACCCAACCTGCTCGTCGCCTTTGTAAATTCCAAACGGCAGCGAGTTGTCGATCGAGCGTTGCACCACTTCGATCGCGCGGCCGCGCCCCCAATAAGATTGATTGCTGATGAAGTCGTGTATGAGATTCACGTCGAGGCGGGAACGGTCCGTACTGATGGTGTACTCGCCGCGTTCCCAGGACTGTTGTGTGGCATCGTTTCTCGAAGTCATGACTGAGCATAGTAGCGCATCGCGGCGCCACTATGCTCAGGACCACGCGATCACAGCTATCAAGGACGAACAGTCAGCGGCTTCTCACTCTTTTTCTCGCCCTTGATGACCTGTACCTTCCACTTGCCTTCCTTCACCTTGTCAGGAAGCGACAGCACGGGCGCGCCGTTGTTCCAGTCTTTGACTTCAAGATCCGTCGCACCGGTGTTGTCATCTTTCAGCGCTTTGAAACTGATCTGTTGACCACCGCAGGCGCTGAAGTCAATCAGGTCTTTTCCTTTTACGAAAATGAACTTGTCGGTGCGCTCCGCGGAATCCAATGCCGGATCGGGCGGAATGGCAAACCAGTCGGACACGTTCGTAGTAAGTCCGCCGGCTTCCACCTGCACCTGCCAACAGCCCGCGTGCAGCTTCTTGGCGCCAGTCGGAAGCACAACCTCAAAGCTGTTTTCCGTCACTGTATTTGCCGCCGGCGTGACCTTTACTGAGTCTCCGGCTTGCGGAAGAAGGGTGACAACGAGCGGCGTGGCTTTGAAGCCTCGTCCTTTCACAGTGATCTTCGTCGGCGCCGCGGCATTATCGACGGCGACGGACGTAACTGCCGGCGCGGAAACAGGGTAAGAAACGAGGTATTCCCAGGTATTACTTTCGAGTGGTCTACCTCCGGTAGTGATCGCCGGCTTCTCCACTGTGAAATGAAGCTTGGTGTCATTGCGAACCGGCGCGTTGAGTTTGAAGGAAAAACGTAGCTCGTTGTCCGTAGATCCATCGAGCGTCTTGAGATCGGAGATTATGACGCCGTCTGCCTCGGTAAGTTTCACTTTACCGCCGCTGAGGTAAGCGCCACGAATCACCCCGGTACGCACGCCGCCGCCGGCCGTTGTGTTGGTCCATAGACACTCGTTACCGGTATCGCCGCAGTCGGCGACTTTGTCGATTGCGACGTCGTGAATTCCGCCGGCGATCGCCTTTACATCTACGGCCATCGTGCCGTCGACTGTGACGGTCACGCGATTGAGGCTGACGTTGCCGATGAATTCAAGGGCCATGAATTTGTAGAATCCCGGATCGACCTGTGGCTTACCCACGTTGTTCTTCACCACCTTGCCCTCCGCATCTCTCGCGACGATGGCCCTCAGAGTTTTCTGCTTCGTGACCGGGTCCTGGAACTCTTCGAGACCCATTTCTGCCAAACAGACGTCGTAACCAGTCCCGCCCGGTTCATGACGCACTTTCATATAGCACGGCATCGCTCTTTTCAGGCCCTCAAACGTCATCCCGGTTCCGGGAAGCAAGCCTCCAACTAAAGCTCTGGCGTCAGATTCGATACTCTTGTCAACCAACATGGTCAGCGGTGCAAAGAAGAGCGCCGGTGACCGCAAGAAGAGTTTTCGAAACCCGGGCGTCAGAAAACGATCGATGGGGAAGAAGCAGACGATAATTTCCGACGACTCTTTCGGAACCAGTTTGTTGGCGCGAAATCCGAGGTCGCTGACGCGATTGATTTGGTCCACAGTTCGATCGGGCCAGGCCGTGACGACGCCGGGAATGCCAACACCGGTTGCTGCCGCTATTCCCCTAATGATTCCTTGTTCATTCAAGGCAAAAGTGTAGGCGCCGGCCAGGTTGCCGGCGAATGTTAACCACCGCAGAAAGGTGTTTCTGAAGGTGTGCATCTGAGCGTCGAGCAGTTGTCCTCTAACGACCCGATACTCTTCACTGGCGACCTGGCTTGGGACGCTGGCCGCCTGGTATTTATTCGTACTGCGCTCTGCCAACAGCTCGGCAGGCGGAACTCCGCTCAGCGGCCATTCGCGATAATCGATAAATACTCCATGGATAATTAGCGCGGCCGCCGGGCTCTTGTTGCCCACGATCAACTGGATGACCGCGTAGTTGTTGGCAATCTCTTTGCCGAATATCTTCTCGGAATCGACTCGTGGAATAAGGACCGCCTGCACATGAACGCTGCCACTGACCGTGATCTCGCTGTTCAATGGGTTTGCATTCTTGGCGGCTTTGTCGAGAAGTTTTTTGGTCTTGGGATCCAAGTCCGGTGGGTCCTGGGCCAACGTAACGGAACTAAAGCAGATTGTGACCAACAGCAAGGTAAGCGCGAGTTTCATCGTCGGGGCCTCCATTAGCGATTGAAGTGTCGACGGATAGGTAGAAGTCGACTTACTGGTAATGAGGGTTTAGAGGCAAAACGTTTCGTGAGTTAGAGTCGTTTTCGATCGCTAAGTGATGTCGACGTCAATGTACAGCTTGTTGGCTTCTGCGGCTTCCTCTGTTGTTCGATAGTCGCTTAGATTTTTGAGCTCTTGCACCAGGGTCGTTCGCGGGACTTCGGTATTGTTTTCCGTGTGCCCGTGCTTGCCCTTCAACGTGGAATTAAGCGTCGTCATCCGCTTCTGTCCGTTCTTCTTCTCCTCTTCGTCCTTCTTTAGGGAGAATTGCCCCCAAAGAGACTTCGGAGTCGCATTCCGGCTTCCGTGATGGCCCACTTTGTAAACACACACATCCTTCAGCAATTCCGCCGTTTTCGGATCGTTCAGCGCGAACTCCCAATTCTCGATTTGCGCATCACCCGGAAAGAGCAGTTTCTTGTCGCCGAACTCGAACAGCAGTATGACGCTGGTGTTGTTCATCGCCCGGTCTAAAATGCGCACCAAACCGAGGAGTTGTTCACTGCGCAGAGATCTCAACTGGCGAACGAACCAGCGGTTGTGCGAGGGCAAGAAGTCCTGAAATACGTCCGCATCAGGAAACAAACGATTGCTGGTCCCGGTCAGACTTTCCGTCAACTCTCCGGACGCGGCCTGTAACTTCCAAAAGTCACTAGCCGCGCCTTGAAGCATCCAGAACTCATCCTTATCTTTCGACTTCTGGCTTCGAATCTTTGCATGTTGATCCAGATCCGGCGGGCCCAGAACATGAATCGTCACGCCCGGTAGAATCTGGCTGACATCGAGCTCGTACCCGAAATTCACGTAATGGGCCTTGCTGCCCATGCCGGCTAGATTCGCGACGGCCGAGCGATTAGGCAAACTGTTGTCTTCGCTAAGAAAGTCGATCTGGTCTTTTAGTTCCCGCGACAGAGCCGGCATGAACTTCTGCGAGCTGAGGTGCTTGATCTCGGTCGCGATCGTGCTCGCCAGAGAATTCATGCTATGCAGTGACGAGACATACTGAACGTTCAATTGCAAACCCTGACCCGGTACTGGTTTCGCAGAGTCTCCCGTGAGTTGGGAATCTTCAAGTGCGGGGTTTTCCGTCCAGGGTTGGATCACGATATCCGGCTTAAGGTTAGCAATGACGTCTCCGGTGCCACTTCCGTCCTTCCTGGTTGCAAAACCACTGATGTGATCTTTGTGACGATGCGTTGCGACTACGATCTGTAATTTATCGTTGCACCGCTGCTTGATGTCGTTCGCGACCTTCATCATCTGGTCGGCACTGGTCACGCCGTCAGGCATGCCCGTACTCCCGAAATCGATCAGAACGTGCCGTTCCTGAGCGACTTTGTTTTCGTCTTCAGGATATGTGAACGTGAGCAGAAAACAGTCGCCGAAGCCGACTTGATAAGCGCGAATCGTCGCCTTGGCAGGCTCGAGTTTTGCCGGGTGAGGCATGTCAGAAAACCTCCGAAGATCGAGTTCTCAAATTCAGAGTTCGATTCAGGTGCAACCGCGCAAAAGCGGTTCGCGTTCCAGTTGCGACATCAAAATAGCCACATCTCCAAAGGTACTTGAGTCGTGGCGTCTGCCGCGCAACATTTTCGACGCGGTTGTTGATGTGATATTTCAGGCGCCCATACTCGTCATAGATCAATGCGCCGCCGCCGTAAATCGTGACTTCCCGGTTCCCATTCAGTCCCTCGGGCTTTCCAATCGGCGGATCGAAAAACTGAAGCTCGCGCGCTTGTATCGTCATCATCTGAATGTATTCAGCGACAGTTTCACGAAGCGCAAACCCATCGGGCCCGACTCGCAGACAAGGCCGCACCGAGATGACCTTGGTGTATGCCTGATCGTGTAGCTTCAACGCCTCGCGGTTTTCCCAGATGAAGCGAAAGACCTCGTCCGGGTCTCTCATCATCGACTCGAAGTGCGAGCGATCGTATGTAAGCTTTGCGTCACAGCCTTCCCAACTGCCATCGGGTGAATTGATACTTGCCGGTTCAACTCCGTATTTCTTAAAGCTCTCCAGCAGGATCTCTCGATAATGATATTTGCTGTCGTCGGGCACGAGCTCTTTGTCGGCGGTGATCAGCGCGCTCAGGTAATCGGAGAACTGCAAGTCGGTCGGAGGCGTGTAATCCAAAGCGCGAATGGCCATCGTCAGCAACTGGTTGGCAGCGTCTGCGCCCTGCTCCACCACGAGCTCCAGGTCCAACTTCCCGTCGCACTTTCCTCGTTTGATTTTTTCTATTCGGGCGCGCCACACGTGCAGAAACGCGTTGAGCATCGCGGCCACCAGGATTTCCCCACGGCGATGTGGTTCCTGAAATTCTTCGATTTCATCAACCTGGCCGGGCTTGTAAGGCTCGAGATTCACCGAACGCCGCAGCGCGTCGGCCCGGGCGCCGCGAATACCTGTCATCTCCGCACCCATCTGCTCCGCCAATCCAAGCAGCACAGATGCTTTCAGCTTTTCGGGCTCCAACAAGTCTGCAGGGATCAGGCTGGGTTCCGAACTAGTCTTGGTTTGAGTGAAATCTTTTTGCAGCAGATTGCCGACCACATCCTTTAGAGAAAAAACGGAAAGCAGCGCTACGACGTCAGCAAATCCCTCATGGAAACCAGCCTGTTCGGGTGAAGAAGGATCCGTGTAGCGATTGCGCAAGCCATCGAGGATGGCATGCGTCGTCTCATGGGCCACTACGTCGTGAGAGAGGCAACTAAAAACGATTTTCCCCTTCCCTACCCTGAAGTACCCGAAGACGAGAGCCTGATCTTCTTTTGAATAGAAAGCGTTGGCGTCGGCGAACGCGTGCGGCGCGATGTGGATTTGGTGCCCGCGAAATCCCCAGCTCACGCGCCGGCCCAACGCGAACTCAAACCGCGCGAGAGTCTTCATCACGATCGCGTAGACGTTCTGCTGATGAAAGCGAGGTTCTGTGAGTATCCAGTCGCTGTTGTCCTTGTCCGCGACGTAGCGCGCGAATGGATCGACGTACGAACCGCGCTGAAGACTGGGATAGTGTATCGGCTGATAAAGGACGCCGGACGACGTATCGTAGTCGATCACCTGGACCCGATATCCACGCGGGCCCGGAGCGATCTCTTCAGCCGGTACATCGACCTGGGTCGTGAGAATTTTGCCGTTGACCTCAACGCTTGGATCCTGCGCTACGATCGTCAACCGCCGCGTTCGTGGTTTTGCAATAGGTATCATGTGAGAACACAAGTGGGAGTGAGCGTTAAAGTGAAATGACAGAAGGGTCAGCGCATCTTCACTGTTCCCTTGGTCTGATCGCGGCACTTGGTTGCCGAAGAACAAAGCAACCCTTAGGCACCATCGATTGTGCATGAACCGCCGCGGCTACGCTACTGGTTTGCTCGTAGAACGAAGCCCACCATTTGGCTGCCTGCCAGATCGCTTCAGGACACGTCGAGGCCGTAGCCAAACCCGGCGTTAACTCGATTCCGGCGAGACCAAACAGCGTTTCCGCAAAGACTGCACTCGGTAAACCGTCGCCGTCCAATAACGGATTGCCGCGTTTGCCGACACACCAAACAAAGCCGAGCCACGATAACACAAGCGCCGGAAGATCGATCAGTCCGCGTTGCAACTTCATCGCGTCGATGTATTTCACAACCTTCTCGGGTGTGGTTGTCACTTGAATGACGGCAATGTTGGGAAACCTCCCGGGGTCGTCAAACGCTGACAGCTCGAATTCCCGAACCGCGTTGACATGTGGGATTTCCGAGATGTCGCCGGTGATCTCGAGCGGAACTGAAAACAGCTTGTTGTCAGCTGTCAGAACGCCAACCAGAGACCAGTGGCTGGGAGTCAGATCAAAGCGCAGGTGCGATTGCGAAACGCGCACGCGAAAGTCAGCCATCGAATTGCCGCCGAGAAGCACGATGCTCCCCTCTTTGGCAATTCCCTCCTTGAAAGCGCGGTCGAGCCACGCCGTATTCGACTCGCCTTCGTTCGCGAGCAGTCTCTTCAGGTCCGCATTGTTTTTGATTTCCAAAGGAACACTACTACCAATCATAGGGCCTCCTCATCCGAGTGTTCTTTCCATGACAAAGATTGGATTAACCGGGCGTCCCTCACCCACTATCGGCCATGCTTTGATAAGTACTCGCGTGCGTTGGGCCACGGACGAAAAAGCGAGCGTCAGAAAATGGTTATCCGTTAACGTGAAGTTCAGGTCGGTGTCGACGGCGCGACTGAACATGCCAGGCACCTCAAACGCCGGATAGCGTTCGGGCGCTTCATTCCATTTGCCGCCGACAAGCTTATTCACCAGGGCAGTGGGCGATGAAATTACCTCGACGAGCTCGACTCCCGGTTTGAGTTCACAGCGCGCGACCCGCCCGTAATGCACGTCGCCAGTCAAAATTAGGATCGAATGCTCGGAACGATCGAGCGCGCGAATCAAGTCGCCGTACTGCGTGTAATCGGGAAGGTTCCAGTCTGTTAAGTTGCCCTGCCATCCCGCGCGGCCGCTCAAAACGGGCTGCCCGATAACCAGCACACCGAGACCACGCAATCCCGCGACCCACGCTTGCAACTGAGCGATATCGGCCGGGTCCATGAAATTCGTTTGCTCCTCGGACCGGTTCATCCGCGTGTCGGCAATGAAGAACGAAAGATTGCCGATGTCAAAAATCGTGGACGTTTTGTCGGTCTGGAAAGCTTTGTACAGCGCTAACGCGACGTCCTTCCAATTTCTTCGACCCTCGGCAGACCACGAATCGCGTATCAGCGAGGCCCAGCTTGGCGCGTTGTTCCAGAACTCATGATCGTCGCTGCTGAAGTAGTTTGCTCCGTTCTGAAGCAGACCACGAAAGCCGCCACCTACGGATTCCTGCAGCCATGTGCGCATGTAGTTTGCGAAATGCTCCGACAGGAGTTCGTCCCGGGAGTGTGTGTGCCAGAGGAAGTGCGTGGCCGGATCGTCCAGGTAAACCTGATCGCCGCTGAGAATCTTTATGTCGGGGCGCTCCGATCCGGGCAACTGGTTGAACGTCCAGCCGAGTGATCCGGCTTTGTCATTTCTCGAGCAGAAGCACGAAGCGAGCAACACGATGAAGTCCGATTCGCCGAACGTAGGCAACCGGTCTGGCAACGTGCGCAGGCGGCAATTCGCCACCATCACGCCATTGGCGTTAAGAACGAACTCATAACGCCCGCCGGGTGTGAGGTTCGCAACCGTGACCCGTTGGTAATCCATCGTGAATCCGTTGCCGTCCAGCGGAGTCCACGCGCCAAGCTGATGTTGTCCGGCGTTGGATTGCAGCGAGAGCGCAGGCAAAGGACGTGGTTCGTTGATCGCGGCAACCCAGATGACAGCCTCGCCCGCCTGAGTAGGAGAATGAGGAACAAGCATGTACGTCATAATATGAATGTCAGAGAGTTGAAAAACGTTTCAGGTTTTATTAGTTACGGCTTGAGCCAGCAGTTCGTGCGGGATCGTGGAGCCGGTGACTAACAACACGACGCTCCGGCCGGCGTATGCCGTTGGGTCCTGAAGAAACGCTGCGGTTGAAGCGGCGCCCGCGGCTTCCGCGACCAGGCGTTCCTCGAATAAAAGCGTGCGGATGCCGTGAAGCATCTCGTCTTCCGACACGAGGCGTACTTCATCAACCAATTCCCTTATCGCGCGAACGTTGTGTTCGAGGGGGATACAGGTCGCTAACCCATCCGCGATAGTGTCGCACGTATCCGTCGTGACTACACGAGCTTCGTGCCACGAGCGAAAATACGACGGCGCCTGTGCGGCTTGCACGCCGACGATTTTCACCCTCGGATCACGGCGCTTTGCTTCCGCCGCCACGCCGCGGATCAGAGCCGTGTCGCCCATCGGCACGATCATCACGTCAGGCGTGGGTAGTTCGTCAAGGATTTCGGCGGCAATGGTTGCAGTGCCAACCGGCACCAGCTCATCGCTGGCGTCGTTTAGAAAATAGTAATCGTGTTCTTCTGCGAAAGCCGCGGCGGCGTTTGCGAGAGACGGCCCTTTCCACTCGACTTCCTTCACGTTCGCGCCGAGAGCGACGATTCGCGCACGCTTGATCGGGTTGGGAGATTCCGGCAGGAAGATCGTCGCGGGAACGTTTGCAACGTGCGCCGCATACGCGACCGCCGCACCGTGGTTCCCAGTGCTGGCGGCAACCACGCCCTTTATCGATCGCCTTTCGAGGTTCTTCATCAGGGCGTACAGCGCGCCACGCGGCTTGAACGATCCCGTCGGCAGATCGGTCTCGAGTTTTAGAAAAACCCGAGTGTCTGAATCACGGCCGAGTTGCTCCGCCCGCACTAACCGCGTGGGCTTAAGAAACCGTCGCAACAACTGGCGCGCTTCGTTGACTTGGTCGCTAGTTGGGATCACCGTTAAAGGTTAGCCTTCCGAAACGTATGTTTGACGTATTCATTTAGGTACCAATCAAAACTCATTCCGTGTTATAAGTGCAGGTGCCTGTGCTCGCGGCTCTATCCCTTAAGAGCACAGCATATCCGCAACTGGTTTCTAACTGACCTGCTCGCCCATCCATTGAACCTTCAACTCGGTTTGTTTACAAGGAGCTCTTATATGTCAAAGGTCCTCATTGGTTTATGCGCTTTACTGATGTTGATGATTACACCGTCTGTCAAAGCTGATCCACTCGTCGTGACCAGCGGTTCTCTGACAGTTCCGGGATTACTTCGCGCGCCGCAATACTCCCTCGGCGGGCAGAACTTTTCCGTGACCGGCCATGGCAGCGAATTCGGAGCTTCCCCGAATTGTTTTCCGTGTAAGAGTGGCGACCTGCTCGGCGTGAATAGTGTGTTTGTTGGTTCGAGTCTCGGTTTCGGAAGTTTGACGGTTAACGGCACGACTTTCGACAATTTGCTCTTCGGCGGCGTCTTCCAGTTTACCGGTAACCCGATTCTTGTGCCTGCCGGCATTACAAACATTTCCCTGACTGCGCCGTTCATATTTTCGGGTAATCTCGTTGCGTGCCCATTTGAAGCGGGCGGGGGGCCGGACTGCATGGTGGCTAAACAGATCTTCAGCGCGCAGTTAGTGGGCCAGGGATTCGTGACGCTTCAACTGCGCTTTCTTCAAACCACCGCCGCTGGTAATTCTCTCTACCAGTTAGACAACATCACGTACAACTTTCAAAGCGCCGAGATTCCTGAGCCGATGACGCTCACGCTACTCGCAATTGGATTGACGGGCTTGGCGGTGAAGCGTAAGTTTGGCAAGCGTTGAGGGCGAAAACGGAATATCTGCGCGTTTGTTTTGGTCGTTGGAACTCGAACACGAATCAATTCTTTCGGCTTGAGAGCGGGCGCTGGCTTGAATTCCACAGAATGTCCTAAGAGTTCGCTTACCTTGTCGTGCCTCAGCCAGAGCATCAAACCCTTCAACGAAGCTATTCCTGCCGCAGGGCCGTTGTCGGATCCAGGCCTGCGGCGCGGTGGGCGGGGAGCCACGAGGCCAGGATGGCGATGACCAGGAAGAGTACGGCGACTGAGATGAAGGTCACGGGATCGGTGGGTTTGACCTCGACCAGCATGCTCGCCAGGACGCGCGTCAGTAGGAAGGCGGCGACGAGGCCGATGGCGATGCCGATGCAACTGAGGTAGAGGCCCTTGCCGACCATCAGGCGGAAGATGCGCGAGGGGGCGGCGCCCAGGGCCATGCGTACGCCGATCTCTGCCGTTCGTTGACGGACCGACGTCGCGAGAACGCCATACAAACCGACACCCGCGAGCAGCGCTGCGATCGTTGAGAAGACTCCGATTAGCAAAAGCGAAAAGCGTGTTTGCGCCTGCGCCGCGGTCACAAGCGTTTCCATCGGCTGCATCTGGTTGATAAAAGTTTCCTTGCCGGTATTGCGGACCACTTCGCGCACGGCGCCCGCAAGCGCCGACGGATCTCCATCCGTACGCACGGCCCACCACGAAGCAGCCTGATGGTTCACGTACCCGTCGGTGACGTAGAGCTGTTCGCGGCCCGGTTCGATCAGCGACGTGTTGCGCTGATGGGCCACCACACCGATGATCTCTCCCCACTGCGCTTCAGGCGTGCGCACGCGATACAGAATCTTCTTCCCAACCGCAGATTCGTTTGGAAACGCCTTCGCCGCTAAGGCCTGGTCGACGATGATCAGGTTTCGATCGGGCGTGCTGTCGGCTTCAGTGAAAGTGCGTCCGGCCAAGAGCGTCGTACCCATCGCCTCGAAATAACCAGGCAGCACAACTTGAAAATCGGCAGCTTGAAACTTACTCGGATCCGCTTGCGCTTCGGCTCCGCCCCAACGCACCGGAGTAAACCCGCCTGCAAGCGGCAACGGAAAAGACGCCGTAACACCAGTCACACCCGGAAGCGCATCGAGTTGCTCGCGAAGCTGTCGCTTGAAATTCGCTGCTTCCTGCGGCGAGTTGCCAATGTTGCCGAGCAGTTGAAACGTCAACAGCCCGCGCGGCTCAAACCCCAGATTCACACGCTGAATGTTCAGGAACGTGCGGAACATCAAACCCGAGCCAATCAAAAGTACAAACGCCAGCGCGACTTCCACAACGACGACAGCATTGCGCAACCCGGCAGCGCCGAGCGCCGCACTTCGTCCCGCAGCGCGCAGCGTTTCCATGAGATTCGGTTTCGCAGTGCGAAGCGCAGGGATCACTCCAAAGAGCGCCGCACACAACAAACCCGCCAACACAGAAAACGCCAACACCTGCCAATCGATCCCGACCGCATTCAAGCGCGGCAGATTTTCCGGAGCAATCAAAAGCAGTTGGCGAATGCCTAAATAAGCAAGCCCGATCCCGATGAGCGTTCCGACCGCCGCGATCACGATCGATTCAGCGAGTGTTTGCCGAATCAACTGCCACCAACCAGCGCCGAGCGCCGCCCGAACCGCGAGCTCTCGTTCGCGCGACGAAGCTCTCACCAACATCAGGTTCGCGACGTTCGCACACGCAATCAACAACAGGAATATGACCGCGCCCATCAGCGCGAGAATCGTGGGCCGAACTTCGTCGACGAGGTGCTGCTTCATCGGCACGAGTTGAAAATACTGACCAGCCGTTCGCGCGATCGTGTTTTCGTCGCGAATCTTTTGCGCAACCGACTCCGCTTCCGCCTGCGCCTGCTCGATCGAGACACCCGGCTTGAGCCGCCCAATCACGCGCCACTGCACGTTGTTGCGGTTCGCAACATCGTAAGGAATGCGCGCGGCGATCCAGACACTCGGAAACTGTTCCATGTTCGACTTCGGCGGAAACAGCAACTCAAAACCCGGCGCCAGTATGCCGGTGACGATCGGCGGTGGTCCAAACGCAGCCGACACCGGAAGAGGTTTGCCGACGATCGATCGGTCGCCGCCAAAGCGTTGTTGAAAATACTCGTTGCTCAGAATGACCATCGTTGGCAACTGAGGCGGCGCGTTCTGCGCGGGAGCATTGCCGTCGTTTGCGGCGGGTGGTTGTGGTGTTCCATCCGACTCCTGAAAGTCCCGGCCCGCGATGATCGAGCCGCCCATCATCTGAAAGAAGTTCGTCGACACTGACGCCATGCGAACTCGCTCAGGCGTGCCGTCCACACCGGGAAGCGTGAAGCGAAAAGTACTGACCGCAGCGAAATCCTCGAAATTGTTTTTGGCGCCGTTGCGAAGGTCGAGGAAGTCGACGTTGGAAACCGGAAAGTCTTTGACGTTTCGCTTCTGCAGATCGCCGCGCGCGAGGACCAGCCGCTCGGGATCTTTGTAAGGAAGTTTGCGGAGCAGCACGCCGTTTGTGACGCTGAAGATAGCAGTGCTCGCGCCGATAGCGAGAGCAATGGTAACGATCACGGTGATGGTGAATATGGGGCTCTTGCGCAGCGTGCGAAACGCGTAAAAGAAGTCGGTTAGCATGGTGGCGGCAGTTTAGACTCTCCGGCGAATCTCAGCCAAGTGAATTTTGGGAGAAAAACACACGGGTTTGAGAAGTCCGGCCGGTTCGCCTATTCACCACCACCTTGGCCGCATAGAAGTCTTTTTCTTCAGCCTCCTCCGCCGCCGCCATAAGCGCCGGGGCCGCATGGCGCGTCGTTGTTTGACTCAATATCCTTTTCAAAAATCTTCCTCAGAAATTTTGCCGCGGTCTGGTAAGCCTCAGTGCCCTGTCTAAACGCGGGCAAATCCGGGCCGGAGGCATTTTTGGATTCCAGAAGCAATTCAAACTCCTCCGCTTCGTCCGGAATCGTAAACAGCTTGTAGTACTCAAAAAAGTCGTTGCGCTCGTGCTTGATGGGGCTTTGCGGGTTGAAGTTACAGACTTTGGGTGGACACGAGTTATCAAACAGAAAAAGATAAAGCGTTTTTTCTCCGGCAGGTTTAATCGGAGGTTTGACCTCGACTTCGCCAACGCGTAACGCGACCAAGCCACCCGGTTTCAGGTAGATGCCGGCAGCCGCAAACTCCGCGAGGGCGCCCAAATTTTTTTCATCAAACGGCGCCTGTCGCTTAAAGCTGTGCTGACTCAGCAAAAGCGATACAAAAATGCCGGTCTTTAAGATCAGCCGCGGCCGGAACAGGCTATCGTGTTTGGGTAAGTTCCGATTGTAGAACTCAGGACACTCGAAGTCGGTTACTTGCCGAAAGTCGAGTGGATCTCCCACCTTTCTTTTCTCCGTCGCAGTGGCGTGCTTGAAGCCCGTTGGCTGGTAGAACGCGAACGGCGCATCGGTGTTGACGGCGTCGAAGCGAATCTTATCTACGGTCGCTGAACCGGCGGGACCGAAGCTGGACGTAAAGAACGGGTCCTCGCTGCCACTCGTGAGGTCGAAGGCTTTGATTGTGAAGTTATGTTTAGGGGCATCGGCGTGCATCCCCACTTCACAAAACTCGGAGCCTGGACCACCGGGACTTTTGAATCTCAGTGACAGGAGTCCATGAAAAGCGAGGATCACCTGAGGTTCAGTGGTGGGAAGTTCGGTGATCGGCGGAAAGTTTGACGTGGCAACCGCCTGTGCTTCCTCTGGTCTTCTACTCATGACGTCTTCTCCTCATCAAAAACTCGCGTGTCCGCCGTAGACTACGAAGCCCGCCCATGCATAAGGCTGGTGAAGTCGTTCATCGGCGGCGGCGAGCATGTCACGCTGGGCTTTTTGTAACGCTGCCGCGGACGACAATCCGCGGCTGCGATACTCGTGAAACTTGATCATCAAAGGAGCAGTCGCATCCGAATCTACGGGCCACAAACTCGCAACCACCACCGGGACCTCGGCCGAAATAAAAGATCGCGCGATGCCGATCGCTCCTTCTCCCTTGTACGATCTTTCCAAACCGGTTTGACACGCGGACAAAACTGCCAGCCGCGTGCGGCGCAGTTTCATGCTGTAGATCTCCGACGCTTGCAGCAGTCCGTCATCCTGTTGCGGCGCGCTCGTCCGCGCGCCGGCGCGCGACAGTAACAACGTTGACTTCAACGGCGACTGCGGATCGACAACGTAATGAGCGGCGAAATGAATGACGTCGGCTTGTGACATACGCGCCCTCACGTGCGGCTCGTTTGCTTTTGAACCAATGAGTGGTTGTGATCCGTAACTCGCCGCAACCTGCTGCGCTTCACGAGCCGCAGCCGGAAGATCCGCGAGGTCCGGAAAACTCTGCCGCGAAAAATCCGGATTGCCGACACTCAACACTGACTCACCGCTCGTGTGCTGTTTCTTAACTGCCTCAAGCGTCGATTTTGTAAACACGTTGAAGCTCGGCGACACGATCACGCAGTGCTCTTCAATCAGAAACTTTCCCGTGTCCGGAGATCGAAGCGCGCCGAACGGCAGGCTGGAGAGTGCTTTGTCAGGCACGATGCACACTTCCTTTGCATCGCGGAAGTATCGTTCGACCGGTTGGATCAGAAGTCGATAAAGATTAACGGCTGAATACTTCGCCGTCTCCGCGTCGCGATTGCGAGCAAGGTTGGTCGCGTAGGAGAGTATTTCCTGACTCAGCGCAGCCGCGGGCACCGGCTTTACTTCAACCTCCAACTTATCGCCCATCAACACAAAGATGATCAACTTGTTGCTCAGCATTACATACTCGACCACGGCAACTTCGCGCGGCAGCAAGCCACGCATAGCCGCAACCGGTTGCGGGTCAACGCCCGCGGGCATTTGAATGTCCGGTCCGTGTCCTTTGTCGATCAATTGCGGAGCGTCGGTATGAAGCAGATCGAGCAGCGCGCGTGCGCGTGAGTCTTCGGCGTATTGGAAAGCTCTTTCTTTGTCGTTGAGTTTGGTGAGCGCGAAGTCGATGGCCAAGTCGTAAATGTCCTGGCCCACGTCAAAGAACGCATTGCGATTCCGCTCTTCGTGAATCTTCTTGCGATAAAGCTCAAACAACGTCAGAGCAACGTCTAATTCCTTTTGGGCCTCGATCACGTTTCCGGCGTTGAGGTACGTAATAAACTTGCCCTTGCGCGCGTCGTACAGAAACATTCCCTGCTGAAGTTGATCGAACATGATCAGGGCCTGGTCGTAATTCGCGAGCGCACTCGGATAGTCGCCGGCGTTGCGATAGATCTCGGCGAGACGCAGGTGTGCGTGTGAGATCGTATTCAACCTGCTTTTTTCATTCTCGATCTTCCGGCCCTCTTCGATCGCGCGCAAACCGGCCTCGATTGCCGGTCCAAACTCGTGTCTGCGCCCGAGAATGATGCCTAACTGCGTGTAGGAACGGGCGATGATCATCGGCCATTCGGCGACATTCGCCAGACGTGAAGCTTCACGCTGAAACTCGAGCGCCGCGGCCGAAAGATCGAGCCGCGAAAGGGTTTGGGCGATTTCCTGGTAGAACGTCCAGATAAGTTTCGGCTCGGTGGCGAACTCAGGCGCGACAGCCAACGCCTTCATGCCATAACTCAACGCTTCTGCGTAGTTCCCGAAGCGCAGGTTCATCGAGACAAACTGTTGCAGACAGCGCAACCGCGTGGCTTCGTCGTCAATCTCCTCGGCCTTTGTTAGTGCTCGGCTTGCGTTATCCAACACTTTCGAGAATTCATTCTCGCTGGTAAGCGCGTCGGAGAGCCCGTGCAGGGATTGTGCGAGAAGAGATTGATAACCACGGGTTGAGTATGTCTGAGCGAGTTGCTCGAATCGCTGCTGACTGCTTTTTCCGGTTAAGCGCAGCTCGTTGTAACCGATCCAACTCTCGGCAAAGAGCGCCTCACAGTCGTTACCGATCGCCGCAAACAACTTTTGCGCTTCGGTGAGCAGCTCGATCGAGGGTTCAAATTCAGAGCGGTCATATTTTTCGCGTGCTGAAGACGCAAACTGTCGCGCACGTGCGAGCTGGGCGTAGTTTTCACCACGCGCCCGGCGATAAAACGCAACGAGATCCAACGTGTAACGATCGGCCACACGCTGATTCTCGACGTCCGCCGCAAAAGAGAGCGCGTCTCCGGCATCGGCGGCTTCCTTTTGTTTGCCCGCAAGGTTCAGCGACAAATACTCGTCTAACAGTTTTTCGACGATGTAATTCCCCGCGCGCGAACGGCTCTGCTTCAACGCGGTCCACGCTGCTTCCCGATCTTTTGCGCGATAAGCCGCGAGAAACGAATCATGAAGACTGGTGCGCTTCGACTGTCCCTGCCGCTCTTGATCTTCAAGCAGCTTGAGATTGCGCTCGGCTTCCCTGGCCCACGGTGAGGTCGAATCGATTTGCAGGTAACTGCGCCACGCTTCTTTCGCTTGCGGCAACAGCGGCATGTGCTGATAAACCAGGGCGCGATTGAAAAGTGCTTCGGGTGACGACGGGTTCAGTTGGAGCGCTCGATCCAGGTATTGCAACGACTCGGCGAAGTAACGGAGCCGCTGGCCGTCGTCACTTGCCTGGCCCAACTCCAACAACGCCGCGCCCATGTCGCTTTGCAACTGCGAATCGTTGGGATCTTTCTGCAACGCTTTCTCGAACTGCTCGCGTGCCTTAACAAAGTTTCGCTCGGCGAGATAGAGCCGGCCCAAAGCGTGATACGACGCAGCGTCTTGTTTTTCGTTTACGGCGTCGAGCAGCAGCCGTTCGCTGTGATCGCGCGCCTGCTGGTCTTGCAGTTTCGCGCCACCACCTCGCACGGTTCGCAGTTCAGCGTAGTTGAGTTCGGAAATGCGCGACTGAATCAAACGTTCGTTACCCTGCGCCTGGTTCAGTGCAACCATTCCGCGTTCAACATCGGACTGGCGTCCGAGCAGCCACCAGAGACTTAACAAGAGTCCGAACGCGACGATTACGGCGGCGGCGAGCTTGAGATAAGGACTGGGTGAAGCACGGTCGCGTGTGCGCACCTTTATCGGAACTACTTTAGCTTTCGCTGTTGCTCTCGCTTCGCTTTCCTCGTCGAGTGCTTTCGCAAACGCCAACTTCTGCTGCTGTTGTTTGCTGTTGAGAAGCCGGCGCTCGAGCTTCGCCCGTTCATCAGCAGAGATCTTGTTCTGAACGTACTCGTCCATTAGCTCGCTCTCAACCACTCCGAGCTCTTCGAAATACGCCTCATCTTCCAGCAGGCGAACTTCGACCTGCACTTCATCCGCCTCTGAAAGCTCACCCAAAAGGTATTGCCTTAACTGGTTTTTATCGTCCGTAGTAACGGCAAACCTCCTGGGGAGCAAACATCTCTCTTTGGTAATGACGATTCATCGTTAGTTTATGTCGTTGCGCCATTAAGACACGCAATTACACACCTTTCCAGTCCCGCTCGGATGCGGTGCGTTCGCAGCCTGAGCGCGTTTGTCGATAGACCAAGTTCTTCGGCCATCTGGCGATGAAGATCGATCTTCGCGCGTTTGTTATTCATGTGGTAATCGAGCACGAGGTTGCGCTGTTCCGCGGGCAGCGTCGTGAGACATTGCCGCAAACACTCGCGCGCGAAATCGGTTTCCGGCTGGATTACCTGCTCCGGCACGTTTTCGTATGAGAATTCTTTGTGCTTCAGGGATTCAAGCCACACGAGACGCGCGACTGAAATGAAGTACCACATGGGATTGCCGACGTACGTTTCCTTGATCTCCGGCAACTTGAACGCCACGCGGTTTACGGTTTCGTCGGCGAGAGACTCGGGATCGGTACAACCCTTCTTCAGCAGAATCGCGATCAAGCGATTGCGAACGTGTTCGTACATACAGGCCCCTTCGTCGCGCGTTGGTCCTAACCACTCCAAAAGACTTTCGAATAGTTCGGAAGTGATTTCCCGATCAGGCATGGGACGTATTGTGGCTGAGAGGACAACTGAAAGACAGAATCGGAAACGGCGCAGTGACAATAACTCACTTAGTCGCTTAGTATCAACACCATGACCCAACCTATACGAATGAGATTCCCTCTACTGCTCCTCTGTCTTGTTCTTTTCGCTATTCCTTCAACGGCTAAACCGATCGATTTCAGCGAACTCGACCGGGTTGTATCCGAAGAATTGAAGGAGAGAAACACGCCGGGCGCCGTGATCGCGGTCGTCAGCGGCAATGGTGTTGTTTATCAAAAGGCGTTCGGCGTTGCGAATGTTGAGACAAACGCGCCGATGCAGCCGGAGATGCTTTTCCGTTTGGGTTCGACCACGAAGATGTTTACGGCCGCGGCAATGCTCACACTCGCTGAGAAAGACAAGATCAAACTCAACGAGCCGATTGGCGACAAAGTGAAGGGTTTGAATTCGAAGATTGCGAAAGTCACGCCGCATCACTTGTTGAGCAACTCCGCCGGGTTTCGCGATTTTGCGGCGACGTCGGTGTCGAATGACGATGCTTCGTTGGGAAACATGCTGCGTTCGTGGAAAGAGGATGTTTTCTTCGCCGAACAGGGCGAGATCTATTCGTATTCGAGCGCCGGGTTTTGGTTGTCGGGGTTTGTGATTGAAGAGCTGCACGGTAAGCCGTATGCGGATGCGATGAACGAGCTGATCTTCAAGCCGGTGGGCATGGAGCGGACCACGTTGCGACCGTTTCTCGCGATCACTTATCCGTTCGCGACCGGCCACGCGATCGATGCCGGGAAGCCGGCGATAATTCGTCCGATGTTCAATAACACGGCGATGTGGCCCGCGGGTTCGATCTTCTCGAACGCGAAGGATCTGTCGCGGTGGGTGATCGCTTTGCTGAACGAGGGGCGGGTTGATGGTCAGCAGGTGCTTTCAACGTCGCTCGTGGACCAGTTGGCCCAACATCATGTGCCTGTTCCTGGCGAGCCGGATGCGTATTACGCGTACGGGTTGACGGTATTCAAGTTCAAGGGAACGGAGATTGTGGGGCATGGTGGGTTTAGTCGCGGGTATGGATCGATGATTCAGATGGTCCCGTCGAAGAAGTTCGCCGTGATCGTGCTGACGAACAAGAGCGGCGAGACGATGAGAAAGAGTCTGAACAAAGCAATGGAACTCGGTCTCGGTCTCAAGGATGAAGAGCAAAAGCCCGCGCCTGTCGCGCCGCTGACAAGCACAGAGATGAACGAATACGCCGGCGTCTACTCGCATGCTCCCGCGACATGGGACGTGTTCGTCAAAGACGGGAAGCTCTACGTGAAGACTGACGGCAAGGAATACCTGATGACGAAGACGGGCGACAGGAAATTCACCTACGGCGCCCAAAACGAAAACGAGATCGTCTTCGTCCCGGGCAAGAGCGGCAAAATCGATCTCATCTTCATGGGCCTCTACGGCGCCAAGCGCGTACCACGCGGTTAGTGGTTCCCCGTCTCATTCTCACCGGGCTTAGCCCGGTGAGCTGCGTGCTTTAGCTGGTGCGCTGCGGGCGCCGGCTTCGCCGCCGGATGTGAGGCGAGGCTATGCCTCGCCGTCAAGTTTAGCTTATGAAAATGGGCTGTGCCCCTGGTGGTTCGGGCTTTGCC